>NZ_JBEXTX010000071.1:0-44165 GCF_040614175.1 Amycolatopsis sp. NPDC006131 | reverse complement strand
AGTGTTCGGTTGCCGAGACACCGCGTCAAGCCGGGAAAGCGTGGCTTGACCCGGTGGCTCGGCAACCGATTTGGCTGGGGATCGGGTTGCGGGAGGGGGGTGGCTCGGAGGGGTTGGTGCGTGGCGTTGCCGGGTGGCTGTTGGGTGGGGGTGACGGGTGGCTTCGTGCGGTGGGTTTCCGGACGCTGCCGGACGACGCTCAGGCGGGTGCGCGGCGCGACTCGTCGGGGTGACGGATGGCTTCGTGCGGTGGGTTTCCGGACGCTGCCGGACGACGCTCCGGCGGGTCGGCGGTGCGGCTCGTGGGGGGTGACGGGTGGCTTCGTGCGGTGAGTTTCCGGACGCTGCCGGATAACGCTCGGGCGGGTGCGCGGTGCGACTCGTGGGGGTGACTGGCTTTCGTTGCCGGGTTCCTGGTGGTGAGCGGGGTTTTGCTGCCGGTAGTCTCGATCTTGAGCCTGTTTTGTCCGGATCCCCAGGAGGAACTGTCCATGTTCAAGCGGATGCTCAGCGCCTTCGGCGTCGGTGGGCCGTCGGTCGACACCGTGCTCGACTCGGGCCACTCGGCGCCCGGTCAGGTGGTCACGGGGCAGGTCCGGATCCAGGGCGGCAGCGCCGACGCGGCCATCGACCAGGTCGTCCTGTCGCTGGTCACGCGGGTCGAGATCGAGCACGGCGGGCACGAGTCCGCGGCCACCGGGGAGTTCCACCGCCAGCTCGTGCAGCAGGGCGTTCGGGTGCCGTCCGGTCAGCTGGTCACGGTGCCGTTCGAGCTGCGCCTGCCGTGGGAGACGCCGATCACCGCGGTCGGTGACTCGCTCCTGCACGGCATGGCCGTGGGCGTGCGGACCGAGCTGGTGATCTCGGGCGCGCCCGACAAGGGTGACCTCGACCCGGTCCACGTGCACCCGCTGCCCTCCCAGGACCGGGTGCTCGACGCGTTCGGGCAGCTCGGGTTCCGGTTCCGCAACGCCGACGTGGAAGCGGGCCGCCTCTACGGCGTGCGCCAGGAGCTGGGCTTCTACCAGGAGCTCGAGTTCTTCCCGCCGGCCGAGTTCGCCGGGCGGATCAACGAGGTCGAGCTGACCTTCGTCGCCGGGCCGCACGATCTCGCCGTCGTGCTCGAAGCCGACCGGCGGGGCCGCTTCATGCAGGCCGGTGGCGACTCGTTCGGCCGCTTCCAGATGTCGCACCAGGACGCGGAGAACGCCGACTGGGCCGCGCTCATCGGGCAGTGGCTGACCGAAGCCGCCCAGCGCGGCGGGCACTCCGCGTTCGGCAACCCGGCCTTCGGCGGGCACCACCCGGGCCACCACGGCCACCACGGTCACGGCCGCGGCATGGGCGTCGGCGGCATGGTGGCCGGCGCGGCGGCCGGTGTCGTCGGCGGCATGATCATGGGCGAGATGCTGGAAGAGGCCTTCGAGTTCGACGGCGAGGAGTGAGTCACCGCACCAGCCCATTCACCGGACCACGAAGTTCGCCATCATCATCATGTCCTCGTGTTCGAGGTTGTGGCAGTGCAGGACGTACTTCCCGCGATAACCCTCGAACCGGACGAGCACCTCGGCCTGGTCGCCGTTGCCCAGGTCGACCGTGTCCTTCCAGCCGTGCGCCGTGCCCGGCACCTGGAACGGCGCGAGGTGGATGTGGATCGGGTGCGGCACGTTCTGCGCCCGCAACCGCCACAGCTCCACCGTGCCCAGTGCCGGCTCGGCCACGACGCCGTCCGCGCTGAACGGCATCCCGTTGACCGTCCACAGTGTCATCCCGTGGTGCTCGGCCCCGCCGCGGCGGAACGTGAACTCGCGTTCCGCCACGGCATCCGAGCGGGACAGCGGCCGCACGTCGGCCAACCGGTCCGGGATGGCGCTGTCGTCGCGCGCCCGGCGGGTCACCACGAACCGCATCACCCGCGCTGTGCCGCCGTCGCCGAGCCGGTTCACCAGCGTCACCTCCTGGCCGGGCGAATACGCCGAGAAATCGATCACCACGTCGTACCGTTCGGCCTGCGCGATCTGCAGCCGCTCGTGCCGGACCGGCGCGGCCAGCAGCCCCTGGTCGCCGCCGATCTGTGTGAACCCGGGCCCCGGCGGGTCCAGCGCGAGCCGGTAGCGGCGGGCGTTGGAGGCGTTGAGGATCCGGAACCGGTAACGCGCGGCCTCGACCTCCATCACCGGCCACGGCGCGCCGTTGACCAGGATGCAGTCGCCGAGCACGCCACTGACGAAGTCGCTGGTCACGCCCGGCTGCCCGAGCAGTGACGGGTCGACCGACGGGTAGGCGAACGAGCCGTCCGCAGCGAACGACCGGTCGGTGATCATCAACGGCACCTCGCGCTCGCCGCGCGGCAGGGGCAGCGCGTCCTCCTCGTCGTCACGCACCAGGTGGAACCCCGCCAGCCCGCGGTAGACCTGCGGGCCGGTGAAGTCGGCCCGGTGGTCGTGGTACCAGAGCGTGGCCGCGGGCTGGTCCAGCGGGTACACGTACTCCCGGACCGCGCCGGGCGCGACCAGGTCGAGCGGGTAGCCGTCGTGCTCGGGCGGGGTGCGGCCGCCGTGCAGGTGCACCACCACCGGCACGCCGAGCTCGTTGCGGTGCCGGACGACGGTGGTCTCGCCGCGGCGGGATTCGATCGTGGGGCCGGGGAAGATCCCGTCGTACCCCCAGACCGTCGTGCGCAGCCCGGGCAGGATCTCCACCTCGGCGGCGCGCTGGGTGATCTCGTAGTTGCCGGGGCGGACCGGCCGCAGCACCGGCGGCACCGGCAGCGGCACGGTGAACGGCTCGGGAAGTTTCGCCGCGCTGCGCAACAGGGTGCCCGCGCTGGACTCGGTCTCGGTGTTCGCGCCGCCGCTCGAACAGCCCGCCACGAGCAGGCCGGCCGCGGTGACGCGGAACAGGTCACGCCGGGACAGGTTCACCGGTTCCGCCTCCGCTGGTCGATCAACACGGCGGCGACGGCGCCCGCGACGGCGAGCAGTTGCGGCCCGAACCCGATCACGAACGTCCAGGGCGCGTCGACCTGGCCGTCCCGCGCGGCCAGCCGTCCGACGAGTTCGCTGAAGACCAGAAATCCCACCGCGAGGCCCGCGAACAGGCCGAGGATGGCGACACCCAGGGTTCTCATGCGAGCCGAAACTAGGCAGGTCCGCGCCACCCGTCGTCCGTCCGCAGGCGATCGCACAGTCAACATCCGGCGACTGTGCGCGGGCGGGGACCTGGCTATTCTCGGGACGTGAGCGAGCGAAAGCGGGTGCTCGCCGACGCCGCTCTGGGGGTCGCGACCTCCACCGTGGTGGCCGTCGCCATCGCGATGGACCTCGGCGGCGCACGGGCGCCCGATCCGGTGGCGTACCTGTTCGCGGTGTGCCTCGGCGCGCTGATGCTCGTGCGCCGCCGGTTCCCGGTGCTGGCGCTGGCCGCGACCGCGGCCGGGCTGCTCGCCTACCACGCGGCCGGCTACCCGCCGGTCGGGCTCGCGCTGCCCGTCGCGGCCGCCCTGTTCTCCGCGGCCGAGGCCGGCCGGGCCCGCGTCGCGGCGGTGACGGCGGCGGGGTTGGTGCTGGTCAGCACGTTCTTCCGGTTGCGGCAGGGGGAGGACCCGGACTACCTGCTCGGGTTCGAGCTCGCCTCGACGGTGGGGCTGATGCTGAGCGCGATCGCGCTGGGGGCGTTGCGCGCCGAACAACGCCGCACCGCGCGGCAGGCCGCCGTGGAGCGGGAGTGGGAGGCCAGGCGGCGGGTCGAGGAGGAACGCCTGCGGATCGCGCGGGACCTGCACGACGCCGTCGGGCACACGCTGGCGGTGGTGTCGGTGCAGGCCAGTGTCGCCGCCGAGGCCCTCGACGACGACCCGGACGCGGCCCGGTCCGCGCTGGCGACCCTCCGGCTGGCCGCCGACGAAGCCGCCCACGACCTGCGGACCACGCTCGGCCTGCTGACCGACGACACCGGCCGCGCCCCGGTAGGCAGCCTGCGCCACCTCGACGCGCTGGTGACCGCCACCGTCCGAAGTGGTCTGGAGGTGACCGTGTCGACCGAGGGTGAACCGGTCGCGTTGCCCGCTGCCGTGGACACCACGGCGTACCGGATCGTGCAGGAGGCGCTGACCAACTGCCTCCGTCACGCCCGGGCGAGCAAGGCGGAGGTGCGGCTGCGCTACGAACCGGGCCGGCTGCGGATCCAGGTCTGCGACGACGGCGCCGGCGCCGAACTGCCCGCCCGTGGTGGCCGCGGCCTGGACGGCATGCGGGACCGGGCCGAGTTGCTGGGCGGTTCGGTGACGCTGGAGTCCCGCCTTGGCGCGGGTTTCCGGATCGACGCGAGCCTGCCGGTGGAGCGGCGATGATCCGCGTCGCGCTCGCCGACGACCAGCACCTGATGCGGGCCGGCCTGTCCGCGCTGCTCGCCCGCGCCGACGACATCACCGTCGTGGGCGAGGCCGCCGACGGCGCGGAGGCGGTGACGCTCGCGCTCACCGCGCGGCCGGACGTCGTGCTGATGGACATCCGCATGCCCGGCGTGGACGGCATCGAGGCCACGCGGCGCATCGTCGCCGACCCGCGGTTGCGCGCCGTGCGGGTCGTCGTGCTGACCACCTTCGACACCGACGAGCACATCCTGGACGCGATCCGCGCCGGTGCCTCGGGGTTCCTGTTGAAGAACACCGAGCCGGACGACCTGCGGGCCGCGGTGCGGACGGTCGCCGCCGGTGACGCGCTGCTGTCGCCGTCGGTCACCCGGCGCGTGATGGCGGCGGTGGCGCGCGGCCACCGCACCGACCCGGCGCGGCTGGCGCGCCTGACCGAGCGGGAACGGGAACTGCTCGCCGAGGTCGCCGCGGGCCGGTCCAACGACGAGATCGCCGGGCGGCTGTTCCTGAGCCCGGCCACCACCCGAACCTACGTGAGCCGCCTGCTGTCCAAACTGGACGCGCGCGACCGCGCCCAGCTGGTGCACATCGCCTACGAGTCCGGCCTGGTCCGCCCCGGCGACCCCGGCCGGTGACCGCAGCCGAGCCACCCCGGCGCGGCGACTCCGGTCAGCACCACGTCCACCACCTGCTCGGCCAGGCGATCGGTGACCGGCAGGTGTCCGAAGAGGACCCTGTAGTAGGTGGTCGAGGCGAGCATGTCGAGCACGAGGTCGAAGTCGAGGTCCGGGTCGAGGTCGCCGCGCTCGATGCCCCGGCGCAACGCCTCTGCGGTGGACGTCCGTCGCGTGTGGAAGTAGTCGCGCAGGAACACCTCGGCGAGTTCCGGATCGTCGGCGAGGTCGGCGACCAGCGCGGGCAGCACGCGCCGTCCGATCCTGGTGGTGAAGGCCTCGCTGAGCGTCCCGATCCCCGCGATCAGATCGCAGCGGGTGCACCCGGTGTCCGGCGTGGGTACCGCGCCCACCGTGGCCACCAGCGCGTCGACGACCAAGTGTTGCCGTCCTCGCCAGCGGCGGCGTAGCGCGGGCTTGCTCGTGCCCGCCCTGCTCGCCACCGCCTCCAGGGTGAGCGCCGCGTAGCCCACCTCGTTCAGCAGGTCCACCGTCGCTTCGCGGACGGCTCCGTCGATGCGCTCGTCGCGTGGCCGTCCGGCCCGGGTGCTCGTCACAGCGTCACCCTAGCACTTCCATTTCGTTTCGGTACGGAACATAATAGCCGTCATGACCGTCTCCTCGGCTGCCGAGGGTGTGCTCTCGGCCCGCTACCGGGCCCGCACCGTCGGCATCGTGCTCACCGTCGGACTGGTCGCGCTCGAATCCCTCGGGGTGGCGACCATCCTCCCGGACATCTCCCGCCTGCTCGGCGGCCTCGGCTCCTACGGCTGGGCGCTGGCCGCGCTGATGCTCGCCAACATCGTCGGCACCGTCCTCGCCGGTCACGCCGCCGACCGGGGTGGAGCGGCCCGTCCGCTGGCCGCCGGGCTGGTCGCGTTCGCACTGGGCAGCGCGCTGGCCGGCCTTGCCCCGTCGTGGCCGCTGTTCCTGCTCGGCCGGTTCACGCAGGGCCTCGGGGTCGGCGCGGTGATGGCGATGGCCTACACGCTGATCGGGCTGGTCTACCCCGAACGGTTGCGCGCGCGCATGTTCGCCCTGCTGTCCTCGGCCTGGACGATCCCGTCGCTGGTCGGGCCGGTCGTCGCGGCGGCGGTGGCGAGCTCGGCAGGCTGGCGGTGGGTGTTCCTCGCCATGATCCCGCTCACCGGGGTCGCGGCTTGGTGCACGCTCCCCGGACTGGCACGGCCGGCCGCCACAACCTCGGAGTCCTCTCGGTGGCGGCCGCTCGTCAGCAGCGTCGCGCTCGCCGCAGGCACCGCGATCCTGTTGGCCGCACTGGAACTCCACACGGTCGCGGTGCTGGTTCCGCTCGCCGCCGCCGGGTTCGTCCTCGCCGTGCTGGCGCTGCGGCAGGTCACCCCGGCCGGGACGCTCGTCGTCCGGCGCGGGGTGCCCGCCGGGGTGGTCGTGCGGTTCCTGCTGTGCGCGGTGTACTTCGGCACCGAGGCGTTCCTGCCGCTGGGGCTGACCGAACTGCGGCACGTGAGCGCGTTCGAGGCCGGGCTGGGGCTGTCGGCCGGGGCGCTGAGCTGGGTGGCCGGATCGGCGGCGCAGGCGAAGTGGGACCACAACCGGCGGGCGGCGGTGGCTCTGGGTTTCGCGGTCCTGGTGGCCGGGGTGGCGGTGCTGGCCTACGGCGTGCTCGTCGGCCCCGGGCTGGTCGCGGTGCTCGGCTGGGTGATCGGTGGGGCAGGCATGGGTGTCGCGTTCAACGCCGCCACCACCGAAACCCTCGGCCGCGCCCCGGACGGGCAGCAGGGCTCGGTCAGCGCGGCGCTCCAGCTGGCGCAGACCCTCGCCACCGCTGTCGCGAGTGGACTCGGCGGCGCGCTCATCGCCGCCGAAGGCGCGGCACCGGCGGCGTTCCTCGCGGTCTTCGCCGGCACCGCGGCACTCGGCCTCGCGGGCGTCGTGGCAGCACGGCGGATCACTGTGTGACACAGATCTCCCCCGCCCGGAGCTTGCCGAGGCGATCACCGCTGTATTAGCACTCTTAGGAGGAGAGTGCTAATTGCATAGACGGTCCGAGGAGGCAGCTTGAGCAGCGCGCACCGCCCCGCGTGGAAAGCCCGATCTGTTTCGCACGCCGCCGTGCGACGGGACGATCCCGACCGCCCGCTCCGCGTGGCGATGGTCGTCCCGCCCTACTTCGACGTTCCTCCGAAGGCCTACGGCGGGGTGGAGGCGGTGGTGGCCGACCTCGCGGACGCCCTCGTCGACCGCGGGCACCACGTCACCCTGATCGGCGCGGGGCGTCCCGGCACGAAGGCGCGGTTCGTCCCGGTGTGGGACCGCACCGTGCCGGAGCTGCTCGGCGAGCCCTACCCGGAGGTCATGCACGCCATCGCCGCGCGCCGGGCCGTGCAGCGGCTCGCCGCGACCGAGGGCGTCGACGTGGTGCACGACCACTCGCTGGCCGGCCCGCTCAACGCCCCCGCCTACGGTGTGCCGACCGTGGTGACCGTACACGGCCCGGTCGGCGAGGACATGGCGCGCTACTACACCGAACTGGGCGACGACGTGCACCTGGTGGCGATCAGCGACCGGCAGCGCGAGCTGGCGCCCGGCCTGAACTGGATCGGCACCGTCCACAACGCACTGCGGCTGGCCGACTGGCCGTTCGAGTCCGAAAAGGACGACTACGCGTTGTTCCTCGGCCGGTTCCACCCGGACAAGGCGCCGCACCTGGCGCTGGAGGCCGCGCACCGGGCCGGGCTGCGGCTGGTCCTGGCCGGAAAGTGCGCCGAGCCGATCGAGAAGGAGTACTTCGAGCGGGAGGTCCGGCCGCGCCTGACCGACAACGACCACGTGTTCGGCGTCGCCGACGCGACCGCGAAGCGTGAGCTGCTCGCCAAGGCCCGCTGCCTGCTCTTCCCCATCCAGTGGGAGGAGCCGTTCGGCATGGTCATGATCGAGGCGATGGCGTGCGGCACGCCGGTGGTGGCGTTGCGGTCCGGCGCGGTGCCGGAGGTGGTCGTGGACGGCGTCACCGGCCTGGTGCGTGACGACCCGGCCGACCTGGTGCAGGCCCTGCACGACGTCCGCCACCTCGACCCGGCCAAGTGCCGCGCGCACGTCGCCGAGCACTTCGACGTCGGCGGGCTGGGCGCCGGTTACGAGGCCGCGTACCGCCGGGCGGTCGAGGTCAGCAGGCTGCGGCGCGACTACGCCGCCCTCGACTCGGCGCTCGACCGCGCCTACGACCAGATGGACAACGACGGCCCCACCCTGCAGCCATCCGGAGGACGGCCATGACGCCGGAGGCGTTCAACGCGGGCGAGCCGGTGCCCGTGACCAGCGCGGGCGGCACGGTCACGCTCGTCGAAGGCAGCACGTTCTGCCTGTCCGGCACGAATGGCGACATCCAGCCGGGCACCTCGCACGGCCTGTTCTTCCGGGACGCGCGGCTGATCTCGCGGTGGGAGCTGCGGCTGGACGGACAGTCGCCGCACCCGCTGTCGGTCATCTCGCCGGAGGCCTTCGCAGCGCAGTTCGTGCTGCGCCGCAACCCCAAGCCGGGCCAGGCCGACAGCACGCTGCTGCTGGTGCGGGAGCGGTTGGTCGGCGACGGCCTGCGGGAGACGATCACGCTGCGGAACCTGGGGCGGGAGAACACCGTCGCGACGCTGACCCTGCACGTCGACGCGGACTTCTCGGACCTGTTCGCGGTCAAGGAGGGCCGCCCCGCGCACGGCGGGGCGGACGCCACCGTGGCCGGCTCGGAACTGTTGCTGCGCGACCGGACCGACGGCTCGCGCGGCCTGTCGGTGAGCGCCACCGCGGACCCGCTGGCCGCGCCCGGCGTGCTGAACTGGCGGGTCGTCGTGCCCGCCCGCGGCGAGTGGTCGACCGAGATCGTGGTGCAGCCGACCGTCGGGAACCGGCGGGTGCGGCCGCAGTTCGACCGCGGCGAGGAGGTCGAGGCGAGCGGCCCGGCGCGCAAGATCCGCGCGTGGCGCGACGTGAGCACGATGATCGCGGCGGACGACCCGGTGCTCACGCAGGTGTTGCAGCGCACCGAAAGCGACCTCGGGGCGTTGCAGATCCACGACAGCAGCCAGGACGGACGGCCGTTCGTCGCGGCGGGCGCGCCCTGGTTCATGACGTTGTTCGGCCGGGACAGCCTGCTCACCGCGTGGATGGCGCTGCCGCTGGACGTCGGTCTCGCGCTGGGCACGCTGGAGACGCTGGCGGAGCTGCAGGGCAAGCGCGTCGACCCGCTGACCGAGGAGGAACCCGGCCGGATCCTGCACGAGCTGCGGCTCGGGCCGGACAGCGACCAGGTGCTCGGCGGCAGCCACTACTACGGCACGGTGGACGCGTCGCCGCTGTTCGTCATGCTGCTGGCCGAGTGCTGGCGCTGGGGCGCGGGCGAGACGGCGGTGCGGGCGCTGCTCCCGGCCGCCGACGCGGCGCTGGAGTGGCTGGAGCGCTACGGCGACCGCGACGGCGACGGGTTCGTCGAGTACCGGCGCGCGACCGACCGGGGACTGCTCAACCAGGGCTGGAAGGACAGCTTCGACGGCATCAACGACGCGGCGGGGCGGCTGGCGACCACGCCGATCGCGTTGTGCGAGGTGCAGGGCTACGCCTACGCGGCCTGGCTGGCGCGCGCCGAACTGGCCGACGCGTTCAACGACCCGGCCACCTCGGCGCGCTGCCGGGAGCGGGCCGAGCGGTTGCGGGAGCGGTTCGCCGAGGCGTTCTGGCTGCCGGAGCAGGGCTGGTACGCCGTCGCGCTGGACGGGCGCAAGCAGCCGCTGGACGCGCTGACCAGCAACACCGCGCACTGCCTGTGGTCGGGCATCGCGACCGACGAGCACGCCGCGGTGCTGATCGAGCGGCTCAGCCGCCCGGAGATGGACAGCGGCTACGGGCTGCGGACGCTGTCCTCGGCGATGGGCGCGTACAACCCGATGAGCTACCACAACGGCTCGGTGTGGCCGCACGACACGGCGATCGCGGTGGCCGGGCTGCTGCGGTACGCGCACCTGCCGGGCGCGGTGGACCTGGCGCAGCGGCTGGCGACCGGGCTGCTCGACGCGGCGGCTTCGTTCGGCGGGCGGCTGCCCGAGCTGTTCTGCGGGTTCTCGCGGTCGGAGTTCAGCCCGCCGATCCCCTACCCGACGTCGTGTTCGCCGCAGGCCTGGGCGAGCGCGGCGCCGCTGCTGCTGGTGCGGTCGTTCCTCGGGCTCGAACCACACGTGCCGCAGCAGCGGCTGGTGGTCCGCCCGCACCTGCCGGGGCAGTGGGGGCGGGTGCGGTTGTCGGACCTGCGGCTCGGTGAGCTGACCGTGCACGTCGAGGCAGATCACGAAGTGGCCAAGGTTCGGGGGCTGCCGGAGGGCTGGGACCTGCGTCTAGCTGGGTGAACGGCGTTCGGGGGTGATCCGCGTCGCACACTGCGGGGTTGATTCCTTAGGTTAGCCTTGCTTGACTTGGCGCAATTTGTCGCAGTTCCTTCGAAAGGGTGTTGCCATGTCTCGCAGGGTTCGCCTGCCCGGACTCCGCTCACTCGTGGCCGCTTCGGTCGCGGGTGTGCTCGGCCTCGGGCTCGTGGCGTGTGGCAATGTGCAGGATTCGTCGACGCAGTCGGCGTCCTCAGCGAGCGCCGACGCGTCGGCCTTCCCGGTGAGCATCACGCACAAGTTCGGCACCACGACGATCGAGAAGGCGCCGCAGCGCGTCGTCGTGATCGGCACGTCGACCGACGACCTCGACGCGGCCGTCGCGCTCGGTGTCACGCCGGTCGCGTTCTTCAACAAGTCCGGGATGGACGGTGTGCCGTCCTGGCTGCAGGGCAAGGTCGACCCGGCCAAGACGCAGATCGTCAACGCGGCGAGCGGTGTCAACGCCGAGCAGGTCGGGGCGCTCACGCCGGACCTGATCCTGGCGACCGCGGACTACGGTCTCGAAGAGGAGTACGCGAACCTGTCCCGGATCGCGCCGACGGTCGGCTACGCGACCGAGTGGGGTTCGCAGAGCTGGCAGGAACACCTCAACGTGGTCGCGCAGGCGCTCGGCAAGACCGCCGACGCCAAGCAGGTCGAGACGAGCACCCAGGGCGCGATCGACCAGCTGAAGGCGCAGTACCCGAACGCGGCAGGCAAGACGTTCACCGCGTCCGTCGGCAACACCGCGGGCAAGATGTTCACGCTGGTGTCGCAGAAGGACTTCGCGGTGCAGCTCGTGGAGTCGCTCGGCCTGAAGTTGAGCCCGACGGTGACGGACGCCGCGCAGACCGACGCGGGCAGCCCGACCGGCTCGCTCACGCCGGAGCAGTACGACAAGCTCGCCGCGGACCTGGTGATCGTCGCCTACACCTCGCCCGACTACCGGACGGCGTTCGAGAGCAACCAGCTGGTGGCCCCCATCAAGGCAGGCAACTACCTGGTGGTGGACATGGAGACGATCTCGGCGCTGCGTGCTCCTACCGTGCTGGACATTCCTTGGGTGCTGGAGAAGTTGAAGCCCGGGTTGGCTAAGTTGGGTTGATTTTGGCCTGAAGGAGCCCTCCTCGCTTTGGCGGGGAGGGCTCTTTTTGCGTTGCCGCTACGCGGGTATTTGAACGGCGCCGGCTTCGCTTCGCTACGCCCCGATTGAGCCGCCGCCCGATTTTTCATTGTTTCTACGGCCGAGCAGGGGTTGTCAAGGCTGGAAAGAGTACCTTGACAACGCCTGGTCGGCCGCAGAACTGGGCTGTGGATCGGGGAGCGGGGGAGGGCTGGACGGCCGGGTGGGTGCTTTGCGTTGCCGGCTCACGTCGTGCAGCCAGCCGCCCAGGCCCGAATCACAACTGCGCGTTCAAGTCCTCCTCGGAGAGTGCGTCCACCTCCAGGTAGATCTCCGCCACCTGCTCCAGCCGCCCGGGCACCGACTGGTCGGCCACCAGGCGCGCCGCCATCGCGCCCACCGTCAGCGCCGAGAACAGCGTCCGCACCGTCACTTCCGGCGTGTCCAGCGCCTCCCGCAGGCGGCCGACGATCATCGTCGCCAGCACGGAGTCTCCGCCGAGCGCGAAGAACGGGTCGTCGCGGCCGACGCGTTCCACTCCGAGCACCTCGGCCCACACCTTGGCCAGCACCTGCTCCAACGGAGTCTCCGGCGCGACATAACTGTCCGCCGACGCCTGCCAGTGCACCGCCACCGCGCGGCGGTCCACCTTGCCGTTCGCCGTCAGCGGCAGGGCGTCCAGCACCACCACGCGCGCCGGGACCATGTGCGGCGGCAACAACGTCTGGACGAACTCCCGGACCTCGTCGCCGTCCACCGCACCCCCGACGGCGGCCACGAGCTGGTTGCCGGCCACGCCCGCGACGCCCCGGTGCACCCCGGGGAACTCGGCCAGCGCCGCCTCGACCTCGCCCAGCTCGATCCGCACACCGCGCACCTTCACCTGGAAGTCCCGGCGCCCCAGGAACTCCAGCGTGCCGTCCGGCCAGTACCGCGCCAAATCGCCGGTGCGGTACCAGCGTCGGCCCTCGTGCTCCACGAACCGGTCCGCGGTCCGCTCCGGATCCGCCCGGTACCCGTGGGCGACCCCGTCGCCGCCGATCCACAGCTCCCCGGCGACCCAGTCCGGGCAGTCCCGGCCACGCACGTCCACCACGCGGCACACGACATTGCGCAGCGGCGTCCCGTACGGCACCGAACGCCACGACGACGGCACCCCGTGCACCTCGCACACCGTCGAATGGATCGCCGTCTCCGTGGTGCCGCCGAGCCCGGCGAACCGGCACCGCGGCGCCTGCTCCGCCACCCGGCCGGGCAGGTCCGTGCCCACCCAGTCACCGCCCAGCAGCACCGTCCGCAACCCGCTCAACTCCCCCGGCCGGGCCGCGGACAACAGCATGTCCAGCAACGCAGGCACGCAGTTGACCAGCGTGACGCGGCGCGAGGCGGCCAGCTCGACCCACTGCCGCGCCTCCTTGCGGTCGCCCTCCTCGACCAGCACGACCGCGCCACCCGCGGACAGCAGGCCGAAGACGTCGTACACCGACAGGTCGAAGTCCAGCGCGGACACCGCGAGGCACCGGTCGTCGGCCCCCACCGCGAACCTCTCGTTGAGGTCGTCGATCGTGTTCATCGCCGCCCGGTGCGGCACCTCCACGCCCTTCGGCTCCCCCGTCGAACCGGACGTGAACAGCACGTACGCGATCTGCTCCTCGTCCACCCGCACCGGCTCGGCGAGCGGCTCGGCCGCCTCCTCCGCGGACGTCAGCACGTGCGAGAACCCGGCGATCCGCCGGATCCGCTCCGCCCGCGCCGCCGGCTGGTCGACACCGATCGGCACGTACCCGGCGCCCGCGGCCAGCACACCGAGCACCGCCGCGATCTGGTCCGGGCCCTTCGGCAGGCTCACCCCGACGAGGTCACCGGGCGCGACACCCTTGTCCTGCAACGACTTCGCGATCCGCAGCGCGTGGTCACGCAAAGCGCCGTAGCTGAGCACGCCATCGGCGCCCCACAGCAGCGCGGGCGCGTCCGGCTGCGCGACGGCACGCTCGAAGAACCCGTCCTGCAGCAACCGCCCGCTGCGCGGCCCCTGCGTCGCGTTGACCCGCGCCCGCACCTCGGCCTGCTCCCGCGGCAACGCGCCGCCGACCGGCTGCTCCCACGCGTCGTCCCGCTGCCCGAGCCGCGTGATCAGGTCCTGGAACGCGGCGAACATCGCGTCGATCATCCCGGCCGGGAACGCGTGCTCCCGCACGTCCCAGTTGATCAGCAGGCCCTCGTTGACCTCGGTGACCTGCGCGTCCAGCAGCACCTGCGGGCCCTGCGAGATGATCCACACGGCCTCGCCGAAGCAGCGCCGCACGCGTGCGTCGAACAGCTCGCCCAGGTTGAGCGCACTGGTGAACACCACCGGCGCGAGCACCTGCTCACCGTGGTGCCGGGACAGGTCCCGCAGCACCTCGACACCCGAGTACGCGGCGTGCTCGGCGTCGGCGTGCATCCGGTCCTGCAACGCCTTCGCGTGCTCCACGAAGGACGCCTCGGTCGAGAAGTCGACTTCCAGCAGCACCGAGCTGGTGAAGTCGCCGACCAGCTTGTCGACGTCCGGGTGGGTGCTCTGCCGGTCGAACATCGGCAGGTTCATCAGGAACCGCGGCTGTGCGCTCCACGACGACAGGGTCTCCGCGAACGCGGCCGCGACGACCATCGCCGGGGTCAGGCCGTGTTCGTGTGCGCGGGCGCCGAGGCGCTTGCGGTCCTCCGGCGCCAGCCAGTGGTGCCGACGGGTGACGCGGGTGGCGTCGGCGCGCTCGGTTTCCCGCACTAGCGGCAGGTCGGGCGCGCCAGGCAGCTCGGGAATGCGCCGCTGCCACCACTCGCGGGCCTTCTCCTGCTCGGCCTGGCGGGTCACCTCGCGTTCGGCCAGGTAGCGCGGGTAGCTGTAGGCGATCGGCTCCAGTTCGGCGTCCGGCTCGTCGTAGAACCGCGCGAGGTCCGACAGCAGGACGCGGTAGCTCAACGCGTCCGCGGCGAGCATGTCCACGTCGACGTGCAGCCGCGCCCGGTCACCGGGCCGCCGGCTGAGCTGGATCTTGAACACCTCGCCGTTCGCCACGTCCAGGCGCGCGTGCGAAGACGCGTCCCGCAGATCGGCAAGGCGATGCTGCTCGGCCTCTTCGTCCAGGTCACGCAGGTCGTGCACCAGCAGTGAAGGCTGGGCGCGCTCGGGCAGGATCCGCTGGCGGCCGTCGTCGAGGAAGGCGGCGCGCAGCATGCCGTGCCGGGCGACGAGCTTCCGCACCGCGACGTCGAGGCGTTGCGGGTCCAGGTCCTGGCCGTCGAACTCGACGTAGAGGTGCGCGGCGACCGAGCCGAGCGTGGTCTCCTCGTCGCGGCCGATCCAGTACGCGTGCTGCATCAACGCGAGCGGGAACGGCTCGGTCTCGTCGACCTCGACGGTCACCTCGGGCTCGGGCGCGACCCCGGCCGCGGTGGCCAGGATCTCCCGCCACCCGGCCAGCGTCGGGTTCTTGGCCAGCTTGGCGAAGCCGACCTTGATGCCCTGCTTGCGCCACTTGTTCGCGACCTGCATGAGCTGGATCGAGTCGAGGCCCCACTCGATGAGGCTGTCGTTCTCGGACAGCTCCGCCGCCTCGGGCCCCAGCAGGTCGGTGACCTCGCGCAGGAGCTCTCCCACCGTCGGCTGCTGACTCACCACGTGCCCAGCTCCTCTTCGAACTCGTCGATGTCTTCTTCGGAAACGTCCGCCAGCGCGGTGTCCGCCGCGGTCGGCGCGCTGCTCAGCGCCTTGCGGAACAGCTCGGTCAGCTCGGGCACCGCGGGCCCGGTGATCGCGACGCGCAACTGCCCGTCGACGCTGACCGCGTTGACCTCCATCGCCCACTGCGGAGTGCGCGGCGGCACCCGCAGCATCGGGGCCTCCGGCGCGACCGACCACGGCTCGCCGGTCCCGCTCGGCAGGCGGCCGAGGTAGTTGACGACGATCGTCGGCTCCGGCAGGCCCAGCGGGCGCAGCAGCCCGTAGCCGAGGCCGTGGTCGGGCAGGCTGTCCAGCTGCTCACGCACGTCCCGCAGCCGCGTGCCCGGCCGCAGCCGGAGCGGGAAGATCGTCGTGAACCAGCCGACCGTGGCCGACAGGTCGGCCCCGAGCTGTTCCTCCCGGCCGTGCCCCTCGACCGCGATCACCGCGTCACCGCGACCACGCCAGGTTTCCAGCGCCTCGGCGAACGCGCTGATCAGCAGTTCCTGCACCCCGGCCTGTTCGGCGCTCTCGGGCAGCGGCACGGTGAACCCGGTCTCGTGCCGTTCGCCGCCGGGTTCGAGCACCGGGTCGGCGCCGTCCAGGATTTCACGCCACAGTCCGGTTTCCGCGCTGCGGTCCTGCGCGGCGAGAAGTTCGCTCCAGCGCCGGAACGACGTGCCGGTGCGCACGAGTTCCTTGCCTGCCCAGGCCTCGGCGAGGTCGTCCATGATGATCCGCCACGAGACGCCGTCCACGACGAGGTGGTCGGCGACGATCAGCACCCGGTCCGGGAACCGGACCACCTGCAGCATCCGCTCGTCGGTCAGCCGCTCACGCGCGGCCCGCAGCTCCGCGTCCAGCTCGCCGGTGGCGTCCCGCACGATCTCGGCCGCGTCGAAGGAGTCGGCCGGGACCACCAGCGCGCCGTCCCAGCGGGCGCGGAGCACGTCGTGCCGGTCGAGGATCGCCTGCACCACCCGGACCAGGCCGTCGCGGGTCAGGCCGTCGGGGGCGACCAGGAGCATCGCCTGCGCGAGGCCGCGTTCGCTCCAGCGCATGATCGGGGTCGGCTCGATGCGGCCGGTGCCGTCGTCGGCCTCCGTGACGGCGGCTCCGGCGACCGCGGCGAGCCCGGCCGGGGTGCGCTGTTCGAACACCTGCCGCGGGGTGATCGTCAACCCCGCCTTGCGGGCCCGGCTGACCAGCTGGACGGACACGATGCTGTCGCCGCCGAGGGCGAAGAAGCTGTCCTGCGCTCCGACCTCGGCCAGGCCGAGGACCTCGGCGAACAGCCGGCACAGCAACGCTTCCCGCTCGGTCGCGGGCTCGGCCTTGCCTGCCAGCGCGGCGAAGTCGGGCGCGGGCAGGGCCTTGCGGTCGAGCTTGCCGCTGGGCGTCAGCGGGAACTCGTCCAGCTGGACGATCGCGGACGGGATCATGTGGTCGGGCAGTTCGCGGGCCAGGCTGTTCGCGTCGGCTTCGCCGAGGACGTAGGCGATCAGGCGGTCGTCGCGCACCACCGCGACGGCGCTGCGCGCGCCGGCCCGGGTGAGGGCGACCTCGACCTCGCCCAGCTCGATCCGGAACCCCCGCAGCTTGACCTGGTCGTCGGCGCGGCCGAGGAACTCGATCACGCCGTCGCGGTGCCGCACCAGGTCCCCGGTCCGGTAAAGCCGTTCCCCGTTCGGCGCGGCCACGAACCTGGAAGCCGTGAGCCCCGGCCGGTTCAGGTAGCCGCGGGCCAGCTGGACGCCGCCCAGGTACAGCTCGCCGGTGACGCCCGGCGGCACCGGCCGCAGGTACCGGTCGAGCACGTGGACCTGCGTGTTCCACACCGGCCGCCCGATCGGCACCGTGCCCTCGCCCGCGCCGTCGGCGCACGGCCAGTAGGTGACGTCGACCGCGGCTTCGGTGGGGCCGTAGAGGTTGTGCACGTTCGGGCCCGCCAGATCGGACGGCAGGGCCTCGCCGCTGCAGATCACCCGCGTCAGCACCGACAGGTCGCCGCCCGAGGAGACGAACGCCCGCAGCATCGACGGCACGAAGTGCGCGGTGGTGATCCGCTCGCGGGCGATGAGGCCGGCCAGGTACTCCGGGTCCTTGTGCCCGTCCGGCCTGGCGAACACCAGCGTCCCACCGGTGATCAGCGGCCAGAAGAACTCCCACACCGACACGTCGAAGCTCGACGGAGTCTTCTGCAACACCCGGTCCTCCGGCGTGAGCCGGTACTCGTGCTGCATCCACAGTAGACGGTTGACGATCGCGCGGTGGCTGACCACGACGCCCTTGGGCCTGCCGGTGGAGCCCGAGGTATAGATGACGTAGGCCGGGTGATCCGGCCCCGCCGGGCGCAGCTCCCCCGCACCTTCCAAGGAGGCGGGAAGAACCACGGTGGGCTGGGCGTCCTCGATCATCATGCTCAACCGCTCCGCCGGGTAGGACGGATCCAGCGGCAGGTAGGCACCGCCCGCCTTGTGCACCGCCAGCAGGGAGACGATCAGGTCCAGCGAACGGTCCTGCCGCACCCCGACGATGTGCTCCGGCCCCACACCCGCACCCGCCAGCCGCCGCGCCAGCGCGCTCGCACGGGCATCCAGCTCCGCGTAGGTCAGCGACTCGCCCTCGAAGACCACCGCGGTGGCATCCGGCGTGCGCGCTACCTGGGCGGCGAACAGCTCCGCCAAGGTCGCCGGAGGAACCTCACGCGTCTCACCGGCCGGGAGCACGTCCTCGGGCGTGAGCACCGACGTGGCCGAGAGCCGCCGGTCCGGGTCCGCCAGCAGATCGCCGACCAGCCGCGTGAACCGGGCCACCAGGCCGTCCACAGTGGACCGGTCGAAGAGATCTTCGCTGTAGACGAGCCAGCCGTCGATGCCCGCGTCCTGCTCGAACAGGTGGAACGACAGGTCGAGCCGCGCCGCGTAGAAGTCGACGTGCTCCTCGCGCAGCGACGCGTGCCCGAACGGCACCGGCCCGCCGGGCGCGCGCTGGTAGGCCAGCATGACCTGGAACAGCGGGTGCCGCCCCATCGACCGGGCCGGGTTCAGCGCCTCGACCAGCCGCTCGAACGGCAGGTCCTGGTGCGCGAACGCGTCCAGGTCGGTGCGCCGCACCCGCTCGACGAGCTGCCGGAACGTCGGGTCGCCGGTCAGGTCCGTGCGCAGGACGAGGTTGTTGACGAAGAACCCGACCAGGCCGTCCAGGGCGTCGTCGGTGCGGCCGGCGACCGGCGCGCCGATCGGCACGTCCTCCCCCGCGCCCATCTGGCCGAGCAGCGCGACGATGGCGGCCTGGACGACCATGAACGTCGTGGCGCCGGTCTGCCGTGCCAGCTCCGCCAGCGCTCGGTGCGTCTCCGGCGGCAGCTGGAAACGCACCGCGTCCCCGCGGAACGACGGATCGGCCGGACGTGGCCGGTCGGCCGGCAGGCTGATCTCCTCCGGCAGGTCGGCGAGCTGCCGCGTCCAGTAGGCGAGCTGGGTGGACGCGAGGCTGTTCGGGTCGGCGTCGTTGCCCAGCAGGTCCCGCTGCCAGAGCGCGTAGTCCGCGTACTGCACCGGCAGCGGCGCCCAGCCTGGGCCGCGGCCCTGCAGGCGGGCGGTGTACGCGGTGGTCAGGTCGGCCAGCAGCCGCTCGGCGGACCAGCCATCGCTCGCGATGTGGTGCGTCAGCAGGGACAGCACGTGCGAGTCGCCGTCGCGGAACAGCCGCGCCTCGAACGGCGGCTCGCAGTCCAGCTCGAACTCCCGTTGCGCGGCCTCGCGTGGCGAGCCGTCGCCGACGATCAGCGGCGGAATCGTGTCGAGGACCTGCTGGTAGGGCTTGCCCTCGAACTCCGGGTAGATCGTGCGCAACACCTCGTGCCTGCTCACGACGTCGGCGAGCGCGGCCCGCAGCGCGTCCACGTCGAGCGGGCCGTCCAGGCGCACCGCGAACGGCACGTTGTAGGTCGCGCTCGGGCCTTCCAGCCGGTACAGGAACCACAGCCGCTGCTGCGCCGACGACAGCGGGATGCGGCGCGGGCGCGGCATCGGCGTGAGCGCGGGCCGCTTCTGCGTGCCGCCGTCGAGCGCCGTGGCCAGGCGGGCGACGGTCGGCGCGTCGAAGACGGTCCCGATCGCCAGGTCGACGCCGAGGTCCGCGCGGATGCGGCCGACGAGCTTGGTCGCCAGCAGGGAATGCCCGCCGAGGGCGAAGAAGTCGTCGTCACGGCCGACGCGCTCGACGCCGAGCAGGTCCGCGAACAACGCGGCGAGCGCCCGCTCGCGCTCGGTTTCCGGCTCCGCCACCGCGGTCGCCGCCTCCGGCTCGGGCAGCGCCTTGCGGTCCAGCTTGCCGCTCGGGCTCAGCGGCAGCTCGTCGAGGAACGTGATGACCGACGGCACCAGGTGCTCGGGCAGCGTGGCGCCGAGCTGCCGCCGGATGGTGCCCGCGTCCGTGCCCGGCTTGGCGACCACGTACCCGAGGAGCTGCTGCCGCTCCGGCCGCGCGACCACCCCGGCGCTGACCACCTCGGGCAACGCGGTCAGCGCGGCCTCGACCTCGCCCAGTTCGACGCGGAACCCGCGGATCTTGACCTGGTCGTCGGCGCGGCCGAGGAACTCCAGGGCGTCCCCGGTGCGGCGCACCAGGTCGCCGGTGCGGTACAGCCGCTCCCCGTTTGACCCGGCCACGAACCGCGACGCGGTGAGCCCGGGCCGGTTCAGGTAGCCCCGAGCAAGCTGGACCCCGCCCAGGTACAGCTCGCCGACGGCGCCGGGCGCGACCGGCTGCAGGTGCCGGTCCAGCACGTGCAGTTGCGTGTTCCACACCGGCCGCCCGATCGGCACGATGCCGGTGCCGGCGCCCTCGGTCACCGGCCAGTGGCTGACGTCGACCGCGGCTTCGGTGGGGCCGTACAGGTTGTGCACGTGCGGCAGTTCGCGCGCGAGGTCGGACGGCAGCGCCTCGCCACTGCAGATCACGCGGCGCAGGGTGCTCGGCCGCCCGCCCGACTCGACGAACGCCCGCAGCATCGACGGGACGAAGTGGACGGTGGTGACCCGCTCCCGCGCGATCAGTTCGGCCAGGTAGCGCGGGTCCTTGTGCCCGCCCGGCTTGGCGAACACCAGCGTCGCGCCGGTGATCAACGGCCAGAAGAACTCCCACACCGAGACATCGAACGACGACGGCGTCTTCTGCAGCACCCGATCCTCGGCCGTCAGACCGTACTCGTGCTGCATCCACAACAGCCGATTCACGATCGCCCGGTGCGAGACCACCACACCCTTCGGGCGGCCAGTCGAACCCGAGGTGTAGATGACATACGCCGGATTGTCCGGCCCCGCCGCCCGCAACTCACCCACATCCTGAAGCTCGGCAGGCAGCACGACCGTCGGCTGAGCATCCTCGATCATCATGCTCAGCCGCTCGGCGGGATACGACGGATCCAGCGGCAGGTAGGCACCACCCGCCTTCAACACCGCCAGCAGCGAGACGATCAGATCCAGCGAACGGTCCTGCCGCACCCCGACGATGTGCTCCGGCCCAACACCCGCGCCCGCCAGCCGCCGCGCCAGCTCAGTGGCGCGGGCGTCCAGCTCGGCGTAGGTCAGCGCGACGCCCTCGTAGACCACCGCGGTCGCGTCCGGCGTGCGGGCCACCTGCTCGGCGAACAGCTCCGGCAGCGTCGTCTCCGGCACCTCGCGCGCGTCGCCGATCAGGGCGGTGTCCTCGAAGAACGACAGCCGGCTCACCGGCCGGTCCGGCGCGCCCACCGCGGCGGCGAGCAGCGATTCCAGGTGCGCCAGGAACCGCTCGACGGTCGCGGCGGTGAACAGCTCCGTCGAGTACGTGGCCTCGACCCGCATCTCGCCGTCGACCAGGAACGCCTCCAGCGCCAGGTCGAACTGGGTGGTGTCGTTGTGCACCGTCTCCCAGCTCGCCTCGACGCCGGGCAGGTCGAAGCCCTGCAACCCCTGGGTCAGGAACAACAGCATCACGTCGAACAGCACCGACCGGCCCGGCACGCGCGGCGGCCGCAGCCGCTCGACGAGCAGGTCGAACGGCAGGTCCTGGTGCGCGTAGCCGTCGGTGCACACGCGCCGCACCCGGTCCACCAGCTCGGCGAACGACGGGTCGCCGGACAGGTCGGCGCGCAGCACGAGCGTGTTGCCGAAGTTGCCGATCAGCCGCTCGACCTCGCCGGCGTCGCGGTTCATCGACGCCGACCCGATCGGCACGTCCGTCGCGCCGGTCCAGCGCGACAGCAGCGCCGCGTACCCGGCGAACACCACCATGAACGGCGTGACCCCGCGGGCCTGCGCGAACTCGCCGATCCGGTCGGTCACCGCGCGGTCGAAGGTGTGGAACCGCCGGTTCCCGCGGTCCGACCGCGCGGGCGGGCGCGGCAGGTCGGTGGGCAGCGGCAGGTTCTCCGGCGCCGGGGTCAGCTCGCGGCGCCAGTAGTCGAGATCGCCGGCGAGCTTCTCGTCGGTCAGCGTCTTCCGCTGCCACACCGCGAAGTCGGCGTACTGCACCGGCAGCGGGTCCAAACCGGACGGTTGCCCGGTGGTGTCCTCCCGGTACAGGGCGGACAGGTCCCGCGACAGCGTGTTGAACGTGTAGCCGTCCCACGCGATGTGGTGCACGGTCAGCACCAGCACGTGGTCGTCGTCGCCGCGGCGCAGCAGGCGCAGGCGCAGCGAGTGCTCCTTGGCGAGGTCGAACGCGTGCGCCGACTCCTCCCGCGCCACCCGCTGGACGGTCCGGTCCCGGTCCTCTTCGGACAGGCCACGCAGGTCCGACTCCGGCATCGTCACCACGGCGTACGGGTCGACGATCTGCCGCGGCTCGCCGTCCGGCCCGGCCACGTACCGGGTGCGCAGGATCTCGTGCCGCTCCACGAGCCGCTGGAACGACCGGTGCAGCGCGGCCTTGTCCAGCGCGCCGCGCAGCGTGATCGCCAGGCACACGTTGTAGGCCGGGCTCGCCGGGTCGAGCTGCTGCAGGAACCACATGCGGGACTGGGCGTACGACAACGGCAGGTCGTCGTCGGAGTCCCGCTTCGGGATCGACGTCGTGCTGGCCAGGCCGGCCTGGGCCAGCCGTCGGCGCAGCAGCTCACGCTTGCGGGCGGCGAGGTCACTCACCGGGGGCCTCCTTGCGCGATCAGGGTCAGCGCGGCGAACCACTCACGGGACAGCTGATGGATCCGGTCTTCGGTGAACAACGCGGACGGCCACTGCCAGTCGGCCTCCAGCGTCGAGCCGCGGACCAGCACGTTCAGCACCAGGCAGTACGGCGCGGGCATGTCGTCGTCGACGCCGCCGCCCATCGCGCCCACCTCCGGCGCACCGGACCACGGCTCGCCGTCGCGCTCGCCCACCGTGAGCCTGCCGAGGTAGTTGAACTCCAGCTGCGGCTCGGGCAGCGCTTCCAGCTCGGCGGCGGTGTCCGGGTTGAGGTACCGCAGCAGGCCGTGGCCGATGCCCTTGTCCGGCAGGGCGAGCTGCTCGCTGACCCGCGTGAGCCCCTGGTGCACGCCGCTCGCGAGGTCGCCGGGGTCGACGCGGACCGGGAACACGCTGGTGAACCACCCGACCGTGCCGGACAGGTCCGCACCGGGGACGATCTGCTCCTCGCGCCCGTGGCCTTCCAGCGCGAGCAGGAGCGACGTGTCGCCGCCGCGCCAGCGGGACACCGCGTGCGCGAGCCCGGCCAGCAGGACGTCGTTGATCGTGACGCCGTGCCGCTCGGGCACCTCCGTGAGCAGCTTGCCGGTGACCGCGGGGTCGAGGAACGTCCGCGTGGCTCGCATGGACGCGCGGGTGTCGGTGGCCGGGTCGAGGCGGCGGGCGCCGAGCACCGGGTCCGGGCCGGACAGGATCTCCCGCCACAGCGGCATCTCGCTCGCCTTGGCCCGCGCCACCTCGGGCAGCGCCTGCGCCCACTCCCGGTACGACGTGCCGACCGGCGGCAGCTCGCGGCCCGCCCACAGCTCGGCCAGCTCGGGCACCAGCACACCCCACGACGCGCCGTCCACGACGAGGTGGTGCAGCACGATCAGCAGGCGGCCGGAGCGGTCCGGGCCGGTGTCGAACCAGACGAACCGCACCATGTCGCCGGACGGCGGGTCGAGCCGGATCTCCCGCATCAGGCCGGGCAGCCGCTCCGCGATCTCGGTGTAGTCGGTGTCGCGGGCGTCGATCCGGGTCACGCAAGCGCTTGCGTCCACCGCGCCGCGCGGGCGGACGACGAACGTGCCGTCGAAGGTCGCGCGCAGCACGTCGTGCCGGTCCAGCAGGAGTTGCACCAGCTCACGCAGCCGGTCCAGGTCGAGCCCGGCCGGGGTGCAGAGCATCCGGGCCTGGCTGAGCTGCCCGTACGGCTGGTTGCGGTTGAGCCAGTGGAGCATCGGCGTCAGCGGCACCTCGCCGATGCCCGCGTCGGCGTCCGCACGGTGCACGGCCTCCCCGGCGACCTGCGCCAGCGCCGCGACCGTGCGCTGCTCGAACACGTCCCGCGAGGTGAACGCCAGCCCGGCCCCACGGGCCTTGCTGACCAGCCGCATCGACACGATGCTGTCGCCGCCGAGCGCGAAGAAGCTGTCGTCCGCGCCGACCTCGGGCAGGCCGAGGACGTCGGCGAACAGGCCGGCGATGCGTTTCTCCAGTTCCGTCGCGGGCGCCCGGGACGTGGTGCTCGTGTAGTCCGGCGCGGGCAGCGCCTTGACGTCGAGCTTGTCGTTGCGCGTCAACGGGAAGCCGTCGACCGCGACGATCGCGGCCGGGACCATGTACTCCGGCAGGGCGGCGGCGACCTGCTCGCGCAGACCGTCCGTGCCGCTCGCGACGACGTACGCGACCAGCCGCTTCACGCCGGGCGTGTCCTCGCGCGGCACCACGACCGCCCGCTCGACCCGCTCGTCCCGCAGCAGCACGGCCTCGATCTCGCCGGGCTCGATGCGGAACCCGCGGATCTTGACCTGGTCGTCGACGCGGCCGAGCAGCTCGATCAGCCCCTCGGCGTTCCAGCGCGCCACGTCGCCGGTCCGGTACATGCGGGTGCCGGGTTCGCCGAACGGATCAGCCACGAACCGCTCGGCCGTCGTGCCCGGCCGCCGCAGGTAGCCGCGGGCGAGACCGGCGCCGGACAGGTACAGCTCACCCTCCACGCCCGGCGGGCAGGGCCGCAGGTGCCGGTCGAGGATGTAGGCGCGCGCGTTGCCGACCGGCGAGCCGATGCACGGGTTCTCGGTGCGGTCGAAGTCGCATGCCGCGGAGTCCACAGTGCACTCGGTCGGGCCGTAGAGGTTCCACACGGCCAGGTCCGGCTCGTCCCGCAGCGACCGCCACAGCTGCGCGGGCACCGCCTCGCCGCCGACGCCGAGCACCTTGAGCGCGCCGCGCCAGCCCGGTTCGGTCGCGACCTGCGCGAGCAGCGACGGGGACAGCTCGACGAACTCGATCTCGTGGTCCCGCAGGAACGCCCGCAGCAGGTCCGCGTCGCGGCGGGTGTCCGGCGGCACCAGGTGCAGCTCGTGCCCGGCGAACATCCACAGCATCGGCTGCCACGACGCGTCGAACGCCATCGGCCACGCGTGCGCGACCCGCAGCGGGCGGCCGACCCGCTCGCGTGCCGGGTCGAACAGGTCGGTGCGGTGGCTGACCAGCAGGTTCGCGATCGAGCTGTGCGGCACCACGACGGCCTTCGGCGTGCCGGTCGAGCCGGACGTGTAGATGACGTACGCCGGGTGCTGCGGTTTCGCCCGCGGCGGCACGTCGTCCGTGGACCCCGTCGCTTCCGGCAGTTCGGTCAGGACCAGCTTCGGCGCGGCATCGGCGAGCATGAAGTCGATCCGCTCGGCAGGCCAGTCCGGGTCGAGCGGCAGGTACGCGCCGCCCGCCTTGAACACCGCCAGCAGCGCGACCAGCATGTCCGGCCCGGCCGGCATGCGCAGCGCCACCACGTCCTCCGGGCCGACGCCCTGCTCGATGAGCACCCGCGCGACCTGGTTGGCGCGGGCGTTGAACTCGGCGAAGGTCAGCCGGGTCTCCCCCGCCACGATCGCCACGGCGTCCGGCGTCGCCCGAGCCTGATCGCGCAGGACCTCCGGCAGCGTCGTCGCCGGGGCGTCCAGGACCTTGCCGGTGCCGATGCGGCGCAGCTCGGCCAGGGTCTCCTCGCCGAGCAGGTCGACGCCCGTCACCTGTTGCGCAGGGGCAGCCGCGAAGGCCTCCGCGGCCCGGCGGAACCAGCCGCTCAGCGACTCCGCCCACGCCTCGTCGAACGTGTCCGGCCGGTACTCGAAGACGACTGACAACCGCTCCTCGGCGGCGACCGCCAGGGTCAGCGGGTAGTGCGTCGAGTCCTCGACCTCGACCCGGTCGATCGTGATCCCGGCGGCCCGCTCGCTCGCGCTCACCGCGTCCGAGTCGATCGGGTAGCTCTCGAACACGACCAGCGTGTCGAACAGGTCGCCGTGCCCGGCCGCCCGCTGGATGTCGGTGAGGCCGAGGTACTGGTGGTCCATCAGCCGCGCCTGCTCGTCCTGCACGCC
The DNA here is from genome assembly GCF_040614175.1 of Amycolatopsis sp. NPDC006131. Classification (NCBI taxonomy): domain Bacteria; kingdom Bacillati; phylum Actinomycetota; class Actinomycetes; order Pseudonocardiales; family Pseudonocardiaceae; genus Amycolatopsis; species Amycolatopsis sp. NPDC006131. The sequence continues at coordinate 18,354 of NZ_JBEXTX010000071.1, read as the reverse complement.
CCGCAGGACGTCCAGCAGCGAACCGCGCAGGCGGACCCGCACCGGCACGGTGTTGATGAACAGGCCGACCATGCCGTCCACACCGGACAGATCGGCGGGACGCCCGGAGACGGTGGCGCCGAACAGGACGTCGTCGCGGCCGGTCAGCCGGGCCAGCACGAGACCCCACAGCCCCTGGACGACCGTGTTGACGGTCAGGCCGTGCTCCCGGGCGACCGCGTAGAGCCGTTCCGTGGTCTCGGCGGGCAGGTCGAGGCGCAGCTTGCCGGGGCGCATCGGCACCCGGGACGCGGCCGGGGCCAGCAGAGTCGGCTCCTCGACGTCGTCCAGCGCGTCCAGCCACGCCTCGGCGGAGGCGTCCCGGTCCCGCCCGGCGAGCCAGGTCAGGTAGTCGCGGTAGGGCCGCGGCGACGGCGGCTCGGCGTCGGCGTAGAGCGCGAGCAGGTCCCGCACCAGCAGCGGCAGCGACCAGCCGTCGAGCAGGATGTGGTGGTTGGACAGGACCAGCCGGTGGTCCCGCTCGCCCAGCTTCACCAGCGTCATGCGCAGCAGCGGCGGTTCGTCGAGCGCGAACCGTTCGGCCCGGTCCCTGGCCAGGAACTCGTCGAACTCCTCGTGGCTGAGCGTCAGCTCGGCCCATGGCAGCTCGGCCTCGCGGCGGATGACCTGCTTCGGCTCGTCGTCGTGCACGAAGGCCGCGCGCAGGTTCGGGTGCCGGTCCAGCAGGCCCTGCGCGGCCCGGCGCAGCCGCGCCGCGTCGACCTCGCCGGTCAGGCCCAGCACGAACTGGACGGTGTAGACGTCGTCCGCGCTTTCGTCGTAGAGCGCGTGGAAGAGCATGCCCTGCTGCAGCGGGGACAGCGGCAGGACTTCCTCTGGCTCCGCGGCGGCGGTGAGGTCGCGCAGGGCGTCCTGCCACTTCGCGATCAGGTCGTCCACTTCGGACTCGGCGAACCGGTCGGTCCAGGACCAGGTCGCGGTCAGCACCGGGCCGTCCGGACCGTCCTCGGTGACGACGTTGATCTCCAGCGGCCGGTGCTGGACCTCCGGCTGCGGCAGCTTCTCCGCGTCCGGGACCCAGAACCCCTCGCTGACGTCGAAGCGGCCGAGGTAGTTGAAGCCGAACTCCGGCTCCGGGACGTCGGTGAGCTCGCCGTGCAGCCAGCGGAGGATGCCGAACCCGATGCCGTTGTCCGGCACGGCCCGCAGCCGCTCCTGGATCTCCGGCGGAGTCGCGGCGGCGGGCAGTTCGACCGGGTAGACGCTGGTGAACCAGCCGACCGTGCGGGACAGGTCCGCGCCGGGCACCAGGTGCTCCTCGCGGCCGTGGCCCTCCAGCGCGACCAGCCGCGGCTCGCCGAAGGCGTGCGCGAGCGCGCTGAGCAGCACCTCCTGCACGCCGGTGCGGAACTTGCCGGGCACCTCGGCGACCAGTTCCGCGCCGAGCGTCAGCTCCCGGCGGCCTGCCGTGCGGGCCGGCCGGACGTCCGCCGATCCGGTGCGCGGCAAGGACTTCCACTGCTCGGCGCTGGCGGTAGGAAGGTGCCGCGCCCACCAGCGGAACGAGGTGGGCACCGGGTCGAGCTTGGCCGGGTGGCCGGACGAGCGCGCCTCCCAGGCCTGCGCCAGGTCCCCGGCGAGGATGCGCCACGACACCCCGTCCACCACCAGGTGGTGCAGCACGAGCAGCAGTCGGCCGGGCTCGTCCCCGTGGTCGAACCACACGGCCCGCACCAGCACGCCCGCCTCCGGGTCGAGCGCGCCGACCGCCTCGGCGTACTTCTCCGCCACCGGCGTGTCCCCGGGAACGTGCTCCAGGACGTCCGTCACCGCGCCCGGCGGGCGGACCTCGAGCACATCTCCCCGCAACCGGGCACGCAGCAGGTCGTGGTGGTCGAGCACGTCCCGCAGCACCCCGGCGAAGATCTCCGGCCCGTCCGCGGGCGGCACCCGCAGCAACGCGGCCTGGGCCATTGTGCGGTCACCGGTTTCCCGCCACCACCGCATGACCGGGGTGAGCGGGACCTCGCCGACCCCCTGCGCGCGGTCCTCGTCGGGGACCACCACGTCGGTGTCGACGGCGCGGGCGAGCGCCGCCGCGGTCTGGTGCTCGAACACCTGCCGCGGCGAGATCCGCAGCCCGGCCGCCCGCACCTTGCTCACGAACTGGATGGACAGGATGCTGTCGCCGCCCAGACCGAAGAAGTTGTCCTCCGCGCCGACCTCGGGCACCCGCAGCACCTCGGCCATCACGCGGCACAGGATCCGCTCGGCCTCGGTCGCCGCCGCGCGGCTGCCGGACGTCGGCTCCGGGCCGGGGTCGGGCAGCGCCTTGCGGTTCACCTTGCCCGAGGGCATCAGCGGGAACTCGTCGAGGAACACGAACCGCCGCGGCACCATGTGCTCGGGCAGGCGGGTGCGCAGCCAATCTCCGAGACCGTCCACTTCGGAGCCGAGGCAGTAACCGACCAGCCGCTTGGGCTCGTCGCGCACCAGCACGACCGCCCGCCGCACGCCCTCGTGCTGCTCCAGGACCGCCTCGATCTCCTCCAGCTCGACCCGCATGCCGCGGATCTTGACCTGGTTGTCGGCGCGGCCGAGGAACTCCAGCGTGCCGTCCGGCTGCCAGCGGGCCAGGTCGCCGGTGCGGTAGAGCCGGGAACCGGGCGGCCCGAACGGGTCGGCGACGAAGTGGTCCGCCGTCCGCCTGGGGTCGTTGATGTAGCCGCGGCCCAGGTAGACGCCGCCGGCGTACAGCTCGCCGGGCACGCCGACCGGCACCTGCCGCAGGTTCCGGTCCAGCACGTAGAGGCGGGTGTTGCCGTTGGGGTGCCCGATCGAGACGGCCTTGCGGACCGCGCTCGCGTCGCGGTAGACGACGTGGCTGACGCCGATCGTCGCCTCAGCCGGGCCGTACCCGTGGTACATGATCGCGTCGCTGACCGCGCGGAACCGGGCGAACAGCTCGGGTGTGAGCACCTCGCCGCCGCACCAGACGTGCTTGAGCGACCTGCCCCGCTCGGCGAACCCGTCGAGGCCGACCAGCAGGTCCAGGATCGACGACGGCAGGTAGGTGAACGTCACCCGGTGCCGCTCGATCAGACCCAGCAGGTACTCGATGTCCCGCTCGCCGCGGGGTTCGGCGATCACCAGCTTGCCGCCGGTGACCAGCGGCAGGAACACCTCGTTGATCGAGATGTCGAAGCCCATCGGCGCCTTGAACAGCGCCGCGTCGCCGGGCCCGAAACCGAGCATCTCGCGCTGCCACAGCAGGCGGTGCGTGATCGCGCGGTGCCGGATCATCGCGCCCTTCGGCGTGCCGGTCGAGCCGGACGTGTAGATGACGTAGGCCAGGCCTTCCGGCGGCACCCGCACGCCGAGGTTCTCCGGGTCCTCGCCCGCGAGGTCGACGTGCACGACCGGCACACCCAGATCCCGCACCGGCCCGTCGTGCTCCGGTCCACTGAGGATCGCGGTGAAGCGGGAGCTCTCCGCCACCTCGGCAATGCGCCGATCCGGCCACGACGGCTCCAGCGGCACGAACGCGCCACCGGCTTTCTCGACCGCGAGCAGGCCGACGACCAGCTCAAGCGACCGCTCCCAGTGCATGCCGACGGTGCGCTCCGGCCCGACCCCGGCCGTGACGAGCCGCCGGGCCAGGTGGTTCGCCTTCGCGTTCAGCTCGGCGTAGGTGAGGCTGCGGTCGTGGAACTCGACGGCCACCGCGTCCGGGGTGCGGGCGGCCTGCTCCTCGACCATCTCGGTCAAGGTCGTGTGCGGCCGCTCCTCGGCGGTGTCGTTGAAGGCCGCGAGCTGGGCGCGCTCGTCGTCGCCGAGGATCTCGGCGAGGCCGACCGGCTGCTCCGGCTTCGCGACCAGCGCGGTCAGCAGCCGCACCAGCCTGCGCGCGAGTGAGTCCACAGTGGATTCGTCGAACAGGTCGGCGGAGTAGCTGATCAGGCAGTCTTCCGGGCCGAAGTGGAAGGCCAGGTCGAACTTCGCGCCGGTGAACCCGGGTTCCAGCGGCTCGGCCACCACGTCCGGCAGGTCCAGTCCCGCCGTCGCCGGATCGCGGTGCGACACCATGATCTGGAACAGCGGGTGCCGCCCCGGCGAGCGCGGCGGATTGACCGCCTCGACGACCCGCTCGAACGGCAGGTCCTGGTTCGAGTAGGCGTCCAGGTTCGCCTCGCGGACGCGCGCGAGCAGGTCGCGGAACGTCGGGTTGCCGGACAGGTCGGTGCGCAGCACGACCGTGTTGACGAAGTAGCCGACCAGGTCGTCGAGCGCTTCGTCGGTGCGGCCGGCGACCGGCGTGCCGAGCGGGATGTCCTCGCCCGCGCCGAGGCGGGACAGCAGCACCGCGGTCGCGGCCTGGGCGATCATCAGGTCCGTCACGCCGAGTTTGCGGGCCAGCTTCGCCAGCGACGCGGTCAGGGCGGCGGGGAATTCCACGGTGACGTTGCCGCCCTCGCGCGTCTGGCGCTGCGGACGCGGCCGGTCCGTCGGCAGCGGCAGTTCCTCGGGCAGGCCTTCCAGCCGCTTGAGCCAGAAGTCGCGCTGGTCGTCGACCGGGATGTCCTGCAGCCACCGCGTGTAGTCGGCGTATTGGACCGGCAGCGGTGACCACTCCGGCGAGCGGCCTGCGCGGCGGGCGGCGTAGGCCTCGCCCAGGTCACGCAGCAGCGGTCGCGCCGACCACTCGTCGCCCGCGACGTGGTGCACGACCAGCACCAACAGGTGCTCGTCCTGGCCGGTGGTCAGCACTTCGGCGCGGATCGGCGGCTCCTCGCCGAGGCGGAACGCGTACCGGCTCGCCCGTTCCACGAACCCCTCGGCCGGGCCGTCGTGCCGGTGCACGGGGAACCGCTCGAACGGCGGCAGCACGTGCTGGCCGTCCGCGGTGAGCAGGGTGCGCAGCGTGTCGTGGCGGTTCACCACGTCGGTGAGCGCGGCGTCGAGCACGTCCAGGTCGAGCGGGCCGGTCAGCCGCGCGGCGAACGGGATGTTGTAGACCGGCGACGGGCCGTCCAGCTCGTGCAGGAACCACAGGCTGCGCTGCGCCGGGGACAGCGGCACGAGGCCGCCGTGGTCGCGGCGGGTCAGCGGCGGGCGGGCGACGCCGCCGTCCAGGTGCCGCGCCAGGCGTGCCACCGTCGGGGCGTCGAAGATCGCCCGGATCTGCAGGTCGACGCCGAACGTGCGGCGGATCCGGCTGGCCAGGCGGGTCGCGAGCAGGGAATGCCCGCCGAGTGCGAAGAAGTCGTCGTCGCGACCGACCCGGTCGACGCCGAGGACCTCGGCGAACAGCTCGGCCAGAATCTCCTCACGCGGGTCGCGGGCGTCGGCGCTGCCGGTCTCGGCGAGCTGCGGCTCGGGCAGCGCCCGCCGGTCCAGCTTGCCGCTCGGGCTGAGCGGCAGCGCGTCCAGCACGACGATCGCGGACGGCACCAGCTGTTCGGGCAGCGACTCGGCGAGGCTCCGCCGCAGCGCGGCCGGGTCCAGCCCGTCGCCGACGACGTACCCGACCAGCTGCTGACGGCCGGCGTGCACGGCGGCCGCCGCCGCGGTTACCCCGTCCAGCGCGAGCAAGGCCGCCTCGACCTCGCCGAGTTCGACGCGGAAGCCGCGGATCTTGACCTGGTCGTCGGCGCGGCCCAGGTACTCCAGGGCACCGTCGGCGTTCCACCGCACGACGTCGCCGGTGCGGTAGAGCCGCGAGCCGGGCTCGCCGAACGGGTTGGCGACGAACCGCGAGGAGGTCAGCCCGGGCCGGTTGAGGTACCCCCGGGCGAGCTGTACTCCCCCGAGATACAGCTCGCCCGGCGCGCCCGGCGCCACCGGCCGCAGGAACCGGTCCAGCACGTAGGTCTGCGTGTTCCACACCGGACGTCCGATGGGGACGGTCGGGGCATCCGCAGGCACCGGCCAGTAGGTGACGTCGACCGCGGCCTCGGTGGGGCCGTAGAGGTTGTGCACCTGGGCGAATTCACTCGCCTGCCGGGCCAGCTCCGGCGGCAGGGCCTCGCCGCTGCAGATGATCCGCTGCGGCCCGCGGCCGGTCTCGACGTACTGGGCCAGCATCGACGGCACGAAGTGCGCGGTGGTGATGCGCTCCCGTTCGACCAGTTCGGCCAGGTAGCGCGGGTCCTTGTGCCCCTCCGGCTTCGCGAACACGAGCGTCGCGCCGGTGATCAGCGGCCAGAAGAACTCCCACACCGACACGTCGAACGACGACGGCGTCTTCTGCAGCACCCGGTCCTCGGGCGTGAGCCGGTACTCGTGCTGCATCCACAACAGCCGGTTCACGATCGCCCGGTGACTGACCACGACACCCTTCGGACGGCCAGTCGAACCCGAGGTGTAGATGACGTACGCCGGGTTGTCCGGCCCGGACGCCCGCAACTCCCCCTCATCCTGAAGCTCGGCAGGCAGCACGACCGTCGGCTTCGCGTCCTGAATCATCATGCTCAGCCGCTCGGCGGGATACGACGGATCCAGCGGCAGATACGCCCCGCCCGCCTTCAACACCGCCAGCAGCGAGACGATCAGATCCAGCGAACGGTCCTGCCGCACCCCGACGATGTGCTCCGGCCCAACACCCGCGCCCGCCAGCCGCCGCGCCAGCTCAGTGGCGCGGGCGTCCAGCTCGGCGTAGGTCAGGGCCACGCCCTCGTAGACCACCGCGGTCGCGTCCGGCGTGCGGGACACCTGCTCGGCGAACAGCTCCGGCAGCGTCGTCTCCGGCACCTCGGCGGCGGTTTCGTTGGGCGCCACCACGACCTGGTGCCATTCGTCGGCGGGCAACGGTTCGAGCCGCGCGACCGGCGTGCCGGGCGCGGCGACGAACCAGCCGAGCACGTCCTGCACCCGCTCCGCGATGCGGGCGGCCGCGGCGTCGTCGAAGCGCGCCGGGTCGTGGTCGATGCGCAGCACGAACTCCTCGCCCGGCACGACCAGCAACGCGAGCGGGTAGTGCGTGGCGTCCCGCACCTCGACCCCGGCCAGCGGCGAGCCGGCCAGGTCGGTGCCCGGATAGCTCTCGAAGACCACGAGCGTGTCGAACAGCGTGGGCTGCCCGGCGGCGCGCTGGATGTCGGCGAGCCCGAGGTGCTGGTGCTCCAGCAACCGCGCCTGCTCGTTCTGCACCCGCGCGGCCAGCGCGGCCAGCGGCTCGTCCGGCGCGAGGCGCACCCGCACCGGCACGGTGTTGATCAGCATGCCGACCATCGACTCGACGCCCGGCACCTCGGGGCTCCGGCCGGACACCGTCGCGCCGAACACCACGTCGTCCCGGCCGGTCAGCCCGGCGAGCACGAGCGCCCACGCGGACTGCACCAGTGCGTTCACGGTCACGCCGTGCTCGCGGGCGGCCTGCGTCAGCGACTGTCCCGGCAACGAGAACTCGGCCCGCCGCGGCAGCCCGGCCGACGAGCCGTCGGCCACGAGCGTCGGGCCGTCGAGGTCGGCGAGTGCGCGGGCCCACGCTTGCTCGGCCACCTTGGTGTCCTGTTTGGACAGCCAGGTCAGGTAGTCCCGGAACGGCTGCACCGGCGGAAGCGCTTGCCCGCCGTACAACGAGAGCAGCTCACGCACCAGGATCGGCGCCGACCAGCCGTCCCACAGCAGGTGGTGCGACGACAACACGAGCACGTGCTCGCAACCGCGGCGCGCCAAGGTGAACCGCAGCAACGGCGGTCGCGCGAGGTCGAACGGCTCGGCGCGGTCGTCGTCCAGCAGGCGCTGGAACTCCGCATCGCCAGGGCAGTCCACGACCCGCCACGGCACCCGCACCGACCGGCGCACGACCTGCACGAACTGGCCCGAGGACTGGGTGCGGAACCCGGCCCGCAGGTTGGCGTGCCGCCGCACCAGCTGCTCCGCGGCCTCCCGGAGCCGCTCGCCGTCGACCTCGCCGGCCAGCCGCAGGACGGTTTGCACCGTGTAGACGTCCGCACGCTCGTCGAGCAGGGCGTGGAAGATCATGCCCTGCTGCAACGGGGTGAGCGGGAGGACGTCCTCGACGCTCGACGCCACCCTCAGGACTCGCTCTCGACCAGGCTGCGCGGTCGCATGTCGGTCCAGTTGGCCTCGATGTGGTCCAGGCACGCCTGGCGGCTGTCCTCCCCGAAGACGATCCGCCAGCCCGCGGGCACCTCGGCGAAGGTGGGCCACAGCGAGTACTGGCCCTCGTCGTTGACCAGCGCGTAGAAGCGCCCGTTGTCGTCGTCGAAGGGGTTCGTCACCACAAGCCTCCAGTGCCGTCAGGTCAACTGAGGCTTACCTTAGTAAGGCGATACTAAGAGTGTCCAGCGGCGAAAAAGGTGACAAGAGCGTCGTTGACCACGTCGGGGCGCTCCAGATATCCGTAGTGCCCGGCGTCCGCGATTTCCAGGTACCGCGCGGACGGGATCGCGTCGGCGACCTCGCGCGCGAGGTACGCGGGCAGGCGGAGGTCGTCGGCGAACCCGATGACCAGGCAGGGGACGTCGATCGCGCGGTAGGCGTCCAGGCGGCTCTCGGTGATGTCGAGGTCGAGTTGCGCGCGCAGGCCGGGCGTCCACAGGGTCGGCGACATCTCGAAGATGTCCAGCCAGTCCGCGACCGCCGCGTCGTCGTTCAGCGTGCGGGGTGAGAGATTCTGCACTGCCCGCGTGACGGCCTCGTACTTCGCGGGCAGCGCGATCTCGCTGTCCCGCAACTCCTTCTCCGCCGCGCCCATCGCCGCGCGCATCGCGTCCGGACGGCCGCGGGTGGCCATCAGCACGGCCTGGCTGACCAGTTCGGGGCGCGCGAGCATCAGCTCGGTGACCACCTGCGCGCCCATCGACGTGCCGACCAGGCGGCACGGGCCGAGGCCGAGGTGCTCGATCAGGCCCGCGGTGTCGGCGACCAGGTCGTCGATCGTGAAACCCGGCTCGGCGGGTGAGATCCCGCGGTTGTCGAAGGTGATCGCGCGGTAGCCGGCGTCGACGAGCGCGGGCACCTGGTGCAGGTGCCACACCCGGCCGTTCGCCGCGGTGCCCATCACCAGCACCACCGGATCGCCCGAGCCGAGGTCGTCGTAGTTGATCTTCATGCCGTTGACGTCGGCGAGTGGCATGGTTCTCCTTGCAGGCTGGCCCGGCGCAGTCCGGGCATGGTCACCGCGACCAGGCAGACGCCGAGCACGCACACGATCCCGCCGGCCACGATTCCGCCCGCCGGACCGAGCAGCCGCGCGGCCAGGCCCGCTTCGGCGTTGCCGACGGCCGGGCCCGTCGTGGCCTGCGCGAGCCACAGGCTGCTGACCCGGCCCTGCAGGTGGTCGGGCGTGTGGTGCTGCAGCAGCGCGCGGCGCAGGATCTCCGAGGTCGTGTCGCCGACACCCGCGATCGCCAGGAACAACAACCCCAGCCACAGCTCGCCGGACAGGCCGAACGCCGTGACCCCCAAGCCCCACAACAGGACCGACCCGATCAACGCGCGGCCGCTGTGGCGGATCCGGCCGGTCCAGCCGCTGACCAGCGCGCCGATGAACGCGCCGACGGCGGGTGCGGTGTAGAGCAGGCCGACCGCGGACGGGCCGCCGCCGAAGACTTCCGTGCCCATCTGCGGGAAGAGCGCGTACGGCATCGCGAAGAGCATCGCCCACAGGTCGATCACGAGCAGCCCGCGTACGACCGCGTTGCGCCGCAGGAAGCGGAAACCCTCGGCGATCGCGTGGAACGGGTGCTGGTGGTCCTCGTCCGGCTTGCCTGCCCGCAGCTCGGGCAGCCGCCACATGAGCAGGACCGCGGCGACGTAGCCGAGCGCGTCGATCGCGAAGCACGCGGCGACGCCGGGACCGGCCGCGATCACACCGGCGACCGTCGGGCCGACCATCGCGCCGAACTGGCTGGTGACCGTGATCAGGGCGCCGGCCGCGGTCAGGTGTTCCGGCTTGACCAGCGACGGGATCGCCGCCATCAGCGCCGAACCGCCCAGGCCGTTGATCGCGCCGGCGAGGATCGCGGCGACGTAGACGAACCACAGCATCGGGTGCGGGATCGCGGCGTTGACCGCCAGCCCGCCGAGCACGACCGCGACGACCGCCCGCGTGGTGAGGATGAGGCGGCGCCGGTCGACCCGGTCGGCCATCACCCCGCCCGCGAGCAACCCGCCGAGCAACGCGATGCCGAACACCAGACTGACCAGTCCGACCTGGACCGACGACCCGGTCACCTGGTAGACGTGCAGGTTGATGGCGACGTTGGTGAGCGCCGTCGTCAGCACGGTGAGTGTCTGCGCGGCGAAGACGAGCCGGTACGCGGATGCGCTCCGTAGCGGCGTGACGTCGATGACCATTTCCCCGAGCCGCACGAGCACCTTCCCTTCGTAACGTCGGCTAGCCTAACCTAAGTTCGCGCGATCGAGGGAGCTGACGATGTTGCACGGCTGTGTGCCCTGGCCCGAGGAACTGGCGGCGAAGTACCGCGCCGAAGGCTACTGGACCGGACAGTCGCTCGACGTCCTGCTGACCGAGGGCGCGGCGGCGCACGGCGACCGGGTCGCGCTCGTCGCCGCCGATGGGGCGCGCTGGAGCTACGCCGAACTCGACGCGTGGGCCTCGCGCCTGGCGGCCGGGCTGGTGTCGGCGGGGCTGCGGCCGGGCGAGCGCGTCGTGGTGCAGCTGCCGAACGTGCCTGAGTTCGTGGCTCTGTTCTTCGCTTTCCTGCGCGCCGGGGTGCTGCCGGTGCTGGCGCTGCCCGCGCACCGGGAGAGCGAGATCGTGCCGCTGTGCGAGCTGAGCGAAGCGGTCGCGTACGTCGTCGCGGACACCGACGACGCCGGGTACGACTACCGCGAGCTGGCGCGGACGGTGCAGAAGGCGGTGCCGTCGGTGCGGCAGGTGTTCGTCGTCGGCGAGCCCGCGGAGTTCCAGCCGCTGCCGACCGCCGCGCCGGTCCCGTTGCCTTCGCCAGATCCTTCCGACGTGGCGTTGTTCCTGCTCTCCGGCGGGACGACCGGCACGCCCAAGCTGATCCCGCGGACGCACCAGGACTACCTCTACAACGCGCGGGCGAGCGCGGAGGTCTCCGGTTTTTCGGCGGACACGCGGTACCTGGTGGCGTTGCCCGCGGCGCACAACTTCGCGCTGGCTTCGCCGGGGCTGCTCGGCGCGATGGCCGCCGGTGGCACGGTGGTGCTGGCGCCGGATCCCAGTGCGGACACGGCGTTCGAGCTGATCGAGCGGGAGCGCGTCACGGTGGCCGCGGTGGTGCCGCCGGTCGCACTGTTGTGGATGGACGCGACCGAGTTCATGGACGAGGACCTGTCCAGCCTGCAATTGCTCCAAGTGGGTGGCGCGAAGTTCAACGCGGAGCCCGCTTCCCGGGTGCGCTCGACGCTCGGCTGCGATCTGCAGCAGGTCTTCGGGATGGCCGAGGGACTGCTGAACTTCACCCGGCTGGACGATCCGGACGAGCTGAAGATCACCACGCAGGGCCGCCCGCTGTGCCCGGCGGACGAAGTGCTCGTGGTCGACGAAGAGGGCGACCCGGTGGCACCCGGCGAAAGCGGCGAGCTGCTGACCCGCGGGCCGTACACGCTGCGTGGCTACTACCGGGCGGAGCAGCACAACGCGCGCTCGTTCACGCCCGACGGGTTCTACCGCAGCGGGGATGTGGTGCGTGCGCTGCCGTCCGGGCACCTGGTCGTCGAGGGGCGGATCAAGGACCAGATCAACCGCGGTGGCGAGAAGATCCCGGCCGAGGAGCTGGAGAACCACCTGCTGGCGCACCCGGCCGTGCACGACGCCGCGGTGGTCGGGATGCCGGACGAGGTGATGGGCGAGCGGACGTGCGCGTTCCTGGTGGTGCGCGGGGAGGCGCCGACCCTGCGCGAGGTGACGGCCTTCCTGAGGGAGCGCGGCGTGGCGGCGTACAAGCTGCCCGACCGGCTGGAGGTGCTGGACAGTTTCCCGCTGACGAAGGTCGGGAAGGTGTCGAAGGTCGCGCTCGCCAAGCGGATAGCCGGGTGAGCGCTGGCGATCGGTGCGCCGAGGTTGACTCGCGCCGGGTGAGCGCTGGCGTTCGCGGTGCCGAGGTTGACCCGCGCCGCGTGAGCGCTGGCGAACGCGGTGCCGAGGTTGACCCACGCCGCGTGAGCACCGGCGACAGCGGTACCGACGGCGGCCCACGCCGGGTAAGCACCAGCAGCCGCGGCACCCACGCCGACCCACACCCGGCAAGCACCGGCAATCGCGGCGCCGGGGTCCGGCCGCGCCGGATCACCAGCGCCGCCCACGCCAGCCCCCACCGCACCAGCACCAACAGCCGCGACACCCACGCCAGTCCACGCCACGTCAGCACCAGCAGCCGCGCCAACACCGGCCCCCGCCGCGCCAGCACCAACAGCTGCGGCGCCGGCCCACGCCGCGCCAGCGCCGGCCGCCCCAAGCACTTTGCCCGCCCCGCACCTGGAGAACACCCGTGAGCACCGGTGGATCCACCCGAGCCGCCTCCCGGGCGACGCCCCGTCAAGCGCCTGCCCCGCGCCTGGCGGCGCCGTCCCGGGCGGCCGGCCTGGTCGTCGCGCTGGTGGTCCTCGTGGCGATCGCGTTGCTGAGCATCGCGGTCGGCGCGCGGTCCATTCCACTCGGGACGGTCGTCGACGCGTTGTTCCACCGCGACGGCTCCGATTCGTCCTATGTGGTCTGGTCGATCCGGGTGCCGCGGACGTTGATCGGCATCGCGGTCGGCGCGTCGCTCGGCGTGGCGGGGGCGCTGATGCAGGCGCTGACCCGCAACCCCCTCGCCGACCCGGGGCTGCTGGGCATCAACGCGGGCGCGGCGACGGCGGCCGCGTTGTCCGTTGGCGTGCTCGGCGTGACCGACCTGCGGGCGTTCGTCTGGTTCGCGTTCCTGGGCGCGGCCGTCGCGGGTTTCGTGTTGTACGTGATCGCCGGCCGGGGCGGCACGTCACCGGTGCGGCTCGCGCTCGCCGGGACCGCGGTGTCGGCCGCGCTGACCGGTCTGACCCAGGCGATGACGCTGCTCGACACCCAGACGCTGGACCAGATGCGGTTCTGGACGGTCGGTTCGCTGGAGCGCGCCGACGGCGGCACCCTGGTGCGGGTGCTGCCGTTCCTGGCGGTCGGCGTGGTGCTCGCGTTGTTCCTGGCTCGGCCGCTGAACGCGCTCGCCCTCGGCGACGAGGCGGGCAAGTCGCTGGGCGCCCACCTCGGCCGGACGCGCGGGCTGACCCTCCTGGCGGTCACGCTGCTGGCCGGCGCCGCGACGGCGGCGGTGGGGCCGCTGGTGTTCGTCGGGCTGGCGGTGCCGCACATGGTCCGCGCGATCACCGGACCGGACCAGCGTTGGGTGCTGCCCTACTGCGCCCTGCTGGCCCCGGCGCTGCTGTTGCTGGCCGACGTGCTGGGACGGGTGATCGCCAAGGAGGAGATCGACGTCGGGGTGGTGACCGCCCTGCTCGGGGCGCCGCTGTTCATCGCACTGGTGCGCCGCACGAAGGCGGCCCGCTCATGACGAAGACGCTCACCAGGACCCGCACGGCAGCACGCCGCTCGGTGATCGTCTGCGTCGGGCTCGCGGTCGCGATCCTCGGCTTCGGGGTGCTCGCCCTCGGCACCGGGTCGATTTCCGTCGCGCCGCTCGACGTCGTCCGCACCCTGCTCGGCAACGGCAGCCGCATCACGAACTTCGCCGTGCTCGACCTCCGCCTGCCCCGGGTGCTCATCGCGCTGGCCGTCGGCGCCGCGCTCGGCATGAGCGGCGCGGTGTTCCAGAGCCTGTCCCGCAACCCGCTCGGCAGCCCGGACATCATCGGCTTCAACTACGGCGCCACCACCGGCGGCCTGCTGGTCATCCTGCTCTCCGGCGGCGGCACCCTGGCCGTCTCCGGCGGCGCGCTCGCCGGCGGGCTGGTCACCGCCATCGCCGTGTACGTCCTCGCCTGGCAGCGCGGCGTCCGCGGCTCCCGGCTGGTCCTGGTCGGCATCGGCATCAGCGCGATCCTCCAGGCGATCAACTTCTACCTGATCGTCAACGCCCAGATCGCCGACGTCGCCCGCGCGACCGTCTGGCTCACCGGCAGCCTCAACAACCTCGGCTGGACCCAGTTCTGGCCGCTGGTGATCGCCCTGGTCGTGTTGATCCCGCTGCTGCTCGCGGGCGCCCGCCGCCTCGACATGCTCGAGATGGGCGACGACGCCGCGGCCGCGCTCGGCGTGCGGGTCGAGCGCAGCCGCGTGTACCTGCTGATCGTCGGCACCGCGGCGTGCGCCATCGCGACCGCCGCCGCCGGGCCGATCGCCTTCGTGTCCCTCACCGCGCCCCAGCTGGCGAAACGGCTCACCCGGGCCGCCGGCGCGGGCATCCTCCCGGCCGCCTGGATGGGCGCGTTGCTGGTGCTGGTCGCGGACTTCGCCGCCCAGCGGGTCGCCGGGGCGTCGACGCTCCCGGTGGGCGTGGCGACCGCCGCGCTCGGTGGCGCCTACCTCGGCTGGCTCCTCTGGCGCCGCCGCTGAACGCGCGACGGCCCCGGGCGCCGCCCGGGGCCGTCGAAAACCAGCTCAGGCCCGCACCACGAACGGCGCCACCGAGCCCAGCTTCTCGCACGTCTCCTCGAACTCGCGTTCCGGCGTGGAGTCCGCGACGATCCCCGCGCCCGCGCGCAGCCACGCCTGCGCGCCCTCCTGGTACACCGCCCGCAGCACCAGCGCCGCGTCCAGTGATCCGTCCTCGGAAAGCGCTATCACCGCGCCGCTGTACAACCCGCGCGGGTCGTCCATCCGGGAGATCGCGTCGAGCGACTCGCGCTTGGGAATGCCGGACGCCGTCACCGCCGGGAACACCGCCTCCAGCGCGTCCCACGCCGACCGGCCGTCCGCGAGGTCCCCGTTCACCAGCGAAGCCAGGTGCTGCACGCTGCCCCGCTCCTTGATGCCCATGAAATCCCCGACCCGCACCGATTCCGGCACGCACACCCGCCGCATCTCCTCCTGCGCGGTCCGCACCGACACGGCGTGCTCGAACACCTCCTTGGGGTCCGACTCGAGCTCGGCCCGCGCGGCCGCGTCCGCCTCGCTGCCCCGCCCGAACGCACGCGTCCCGGCCAGCGGCTGCGTCGTGACCCGCCCGCTCCCGTCGACCGACACGACGATCTCCGGGCTGAACCCGGCCGCCTCGGCGCCGTTCAACCGCAGCAGGAACGACCGGGCGGGGGTGTTGCCGCGCCGCCCCAGTTCGTAGGTCGCGACCAGGTCCGCCGGGAACGGGATCCGCACGACCCGCGACAGGATCACCTTCTGGTACTGCCCCTGCCGGATCTCCTTGACCGCCTGGGCGACCCGCTCGCGGTAGCTCTCGCCGCCCGCGCGGATGTCCACCTCGGCGGCACGCGGCGTGTCGGCCTCGATGGACGCTTCGAGGATCTCCCGCACCCGTGCCCGCTCGCCCGCGTCCACCCCGCGGATGCGGACGGACTGCCCGTCCAGCCGCACCTCGGTGCGCGGCACGATCACCCGCACCACCTCACCGGGCGGCGGCACGGCGCCGCGCAGCCCAAGCCCCGGCACCAGCCCGGCGAACGAGAAGTGCACGCGACCGTAGGCGTTCCACCCCGTCACCGGCAGCTCCGCGAGCGCCGACCGCATCGCCTCGCCCGGCGACCCGGTCCACGCACGATCGGTCACCTCGTCGCCGTACGAGATGCGCACTCGCTCGGCGTCGAGCGACACCGTCGCGAGCGCACCGCCGGCGAACGTCCACACGCCGTCGCGTTCGTAGACGACGTAGTCGTCGAACCCGGCGCGCGCCAGTCTGGTCACAAGGCTCAGTGGCTCAGCCACCGAGCCGGTTTCCTCGACGTCGTACTCGGTCACGCCCACTCCTCGGCTTTCACACCACTGACCGCGTACTCGGCAGGCCAGTCCAACGACGGTTCCCTGCGGTCGAGGATCGAGCGCAGGATTTCGCCGACCCGCACCGCGGTGTTCGAGAGCAGGGACGAGGTGATGCCGTGCGAGTGCTCGGTCCCGCCCTGCAGGTAGAGCCCGGCCTTCACGTCCGGGGTGACGAGCCGGTAGTCGCGCTCGATCCGCAGGCGGCCCTGCTCGTCGCGGCGGCACTTGGCGGCCAGCTCGCCGAGCAGCGACGTCGGATCGGCCGGACGGTATCCGGTGGAGTAGACGACGAGGTCCGCGTCCAGCACGGTCTTCTCGCCGGTGGTCAGGGATTCGATGGCCATCCGGACGCCGGACTCGGTTTCGGTGACGTCGATGGGGCGGCAGGCGTTGAAGATCCGCAGCCGCTGCACGCCCTGCACCTTCTCGCGGTAGACGCGGCGGTACAGGTCGTCGATGAGGTCGAGGTCGACGGCCGAGTAGTTGGTGTTGCCGTGGTAGTCCATCAGGCGGCGCTTGACGTCCTCCGGCGCGGTGTAGAACGCGTCGACCGCTTCCGGGTCGAAGATCCGGTTCGCGAACGAGCTGTCGTCCGATGGGCTGTAGCCGTAGCGGGCGAACACCGAGCACACCTCGGCGCGCGGGAACTTGTCGTGCAGGAACGCGGCGACCTCCGCGGCGCTCTGCCCGGCGCCGACGACGATGCACCGCTCGGGGTCGGACACCTTGTCGATGCGGTGCAGCAGCTGGTGGTTGTGCCAGATCCGGTCACTGACCGTGACACCCTCGGGGAGGTTGGGCCGCAGCCCGGTGCCGAACACGACGTTGCGGGCACGCAGCACCTGCCCGTCCGTGGTCCGCACGTCGAACAACGATTCCTCGCCCGGAACCGGCGTGATCCCGGCGACTTCGCGGTCGTAGGAGACGAGGTCGTCGACCTTCGCCGCCGACCACTCCAGGTAGTCGTGGAACTCGATCCGCAGCGGGAAGAGGTTCTTGTGGTTGATGAAGTCGACGAGGCGCCCCTGACTGTGCAGGTAGGACAGGAAGCTGAACTCGCTGGCCGGATTGCGCATGGTGACGAGGTCCTTGAGGAACGACACCTGCATCGTGGCGTTGTCCAGCAACATCCCCCGGTGCCAGCCGAACCGCGGCTGACGCTCGAGGAAGTGCGCGGTGACCGCCTCCCCGCCGCCGGCGTTGTGCTCGGTGACGGCGATCGCCAGTGCGAGATTCGAAGGGCCGAAGCCGACCCCGACCAGGTCGTAGACCGGAACTTCCTGCGGTTCTGGCATGCCCGTCCTATCCGTAGATGTACAACCGAGGCAACCCTAACCTAAGTTAGGGGAGGCTTAACTACTACATTCGGGCGTGATGTTGATCCCGGAACGAGGAGGACCGATGCGGGTCGCGATGTTCGGCTACCAGACGTGGGGGCACCGCACGCTGCGTGCACTGCTGGACGCCGGTCACGAGGTGGTGCTCGTCGTGACACACCCGAAGAGCGACCACGCCTACGAGAAGATCTGGTCCGACTCGGTCGCGGATCTCGCCAGGGAGAACGGTGTTCCGGTGATCGAACGCAACCGCCCCGACGACGACGTGACGGCCGCGCTCAAGGAGGCGGACCCGGAGATCATCGTCGCGAACAACTGGCGCACCTGGCTGCCGCCGGAGATCTTCAACCTGCCGCCCCGGGGCACCCTCAACGTGCACGATTCGCTGTTGCCCGCATACGCCGGTTTCTCGCCGTTGATCTGGGCGCTGATCAACGGGGAGAAGGAGGTGGGCGTGACCGCGCACATGATGAACGACGAGCTGGACGCGGGCGACATCATCCTGCAACGATCCGTCGAGGTCGGCCCTCGTGACACGGTGACGGACCTGTTCCACCGCACGGTGGACCTCATCGAACCGGTCGTCTCGGAAGCCCTGGCAAAGCTCGAATCGGGGAATTACGAGCCGGTTCCCCAGGACCGTTCAAAGGCGAGCTTCTTCCACAAGCGGTCCATCGAGGACAGTCGCATCGACTGGACCTGGCCCGCCGAGGACATCGATCGCCTGATCCGCGCCCAGTCCGACCCGTACCCGAACGCCTTCACCACCCACAAGGGACAGACCATCCGGATCACGAAGGCGTCCGTCTCGAAGGGACGGTACGGCGGCACACCCGGCCGGATCTTCATCCCCGAAGGCGACGGAGTGGTGATCGTCGCCGGCGCGGACGCCAGGTTCGGCAAGAACCACGGCCTGGTCATCGAACAGGTACGACTGGAAGACGGCACAGAGCTGGCAGCCACCGAGTACTTCCAAAAGATGGGCGGCTACCTAGGCCGCTGAAAGCGGCGGTTGTCTTTGAACCAAACGAAGCTGGGTGGTCATCCCGTCGCCTGACACGCAACGATCACCTTGAGCCAGGGCCGCAACCCAGGCTCTCTCCGGCGGCCGGACATGCCAGCCTTGCGGCC
>NZ_JBEXTX010000070.1:0-44605 GCF_040614175.1 Amycolatopsis sp. NPDC006131 | reverse complement strand
GGAGTCGCGGGTCCTTCGCCGGGCGCACGCCCCTGGCGAACCGGGTGAGCGGCTCAGGAGTCGAAGATGGCCACCGCGCGGGTCCAGCCGGCGGAGGCGGCGTGCACCTTGACCGGGAAGCACGAGATCTCGAACCCCGTGGCGGGCAACTGCTCGAGGTCGTGCAGTTTCTCGAGGTGGCAATAGCCGATCTCCCGGCCTGCCCGGTGTCCCTCCCAGATGATCGAGGCGTCCTGCTCGGCGGCGTACCGGGCGGCGGTGTGGACGAAGGGGGCGTCCCAGCTCCACGCGTCGGTTCCGGTGAGGCGCACGCCCCGTTCGAGCAGGTACAGCGTCGCGTCCCGGCCCATGCCGCAGCCGGAGGACACGTAGTCGTCCTGGCCGTAGCGCTCACCGGCGCTCGTGTTGACCACGACGATCTCCAGCGGCGACAGCTCGTGCCCGATGCGCTTGAGCTCGGCCTCGACATCGGCCGCGGTCGCCACGTAACCGTCGGGGAAGTGGCGGAAATCGAGCTTCACCGCCGGTTGCAGGCACCACTCCAGGGGCACCTCGTCGATGGTCATCGCGCGCTCGCCACCGTTCATGGTGGCCGAATAGTGATAGGGCGCGTCGAGATGAGTGCCGTTGTGGGTGGTCAGCCGCACCCATTCGGACGCCCAGCCCTCACCGTCGGGCAGGTCGTCGACGGTCGCGCCGGGAAAGAATGCCAGGAGGTCCTTGGCGGTCTGCGCGTGCGACTGGTACTCGATCTCCGGTGTGAGCCCCGGGGGGTCGGACGCGATTCCGGCCCGCAGGGGCGCGGAAATGTCGACGAATCTGCGCATCAAACTTCTCCTTCCGGCCGGCACGGCCGCAATGGAATGACGCCGGTCCCCTCGGCCACGGTCTGCCGGGTCGAGCCGAGCCCCTGTCCGTGCAGGGACACGACGTCGCCGGGCCGCAGCCAGCCGGTGAAGCCGGCCAGGTCCGGGGTGTCGACGTGCTCGAGCAGGCAGCCGCCGGGCACGGTCCCGGAACCGATCACGTCCCCCGGCGCGAGATCCACGCCGCGGGAGACGTAGGCGAGCAGCTCGCCGAACGTCCAGTCCATCTGATCGAGACGACCGCGGGTGATCTCCCGGTCGTTGACCGTGGCCCGCAGCTCGATGGCGAGCCGTCCGTCCACGCGGTACTCCGCCAGCTCGTCCACGGTGACCAGCGCGGGCCCGAGCGTGAGGGCGCTGTCCTTGCTCTTGCCCATGCCGATGCCGGTCGCCAGGTCGTGGAGCTGGTGATCACGGGCGGTCCAGTCGTTGAACAGCGTGTACCCCAGGATGTGGTCCTCCGCGCCGGCCGGATGCAGGTCCCGCCCGCCGCGCCCAATCACCACACCCACCTCGAGCTCCAGGTCGAACATGCGGGAGCCGGGCGCGACCGGGACCGGGTCGTGCGGCCCGACGACCGAGGCGGCGTTGCCGAAGTAGAACGCGGGCGCCTCCGACCAGGCCGGGTGCAGTTCCGCACTGCGCCCGAGCGCGCGATAACAGCCGCGCAGGTGGTCCAGGAAGCACAACCCGTCACGGACCGACGGCGGACGCGGCAGCGGCGCGAGCAGCCGGACGTCGTCGAGCGGTCGAACCTCCTCCGGGGCACGACGGGCGGTCTCCCCCGCCACGGCCAGCGCCCCGTCGCCACCCTGGACGAGCGTCAGCAGGTCGATGCCGGGGCGAAGCCCGCGAACCGCATCACCGTCGAGCACACCGGTGCGCACACCGGCGCCTGCCTCGTAGGTCACCCATTTCACAGGTGCCGTCCTCCCTTGTTCTTCGCTTCCCGCACCGCCTGCTCGTGGAACTCGCGGGCCGCCGGCTCGACCGCGGCCCACGCTCCCTCCGGGGTGCCGGGAAGAGCGCGTCCGGCGTCGCGGAGCCTGCCGAGGATCCGGTCGGCCGCCGAGTCGGCCTGCGCGGTGACCGTGGCCAGATCGGCCACCTCCAGCACACCGTCGCGCTTGACGACCCGGCCGTCCACGAGCACGGTGCGCACGTCGGCGGCCGTGGTCTGGAAAACGAGCGTCGCGTAGGGGTCCACGCGCGGGTGCTGCTCGAGCGCGGGGCCACCGACCAGCATCAGGTCGGCCCGCTTGCCCGGCGTCAGCGAGCCGATCTTGTCCCCGAGTCCGAGGGCCTCCGCGGCGTTGACGGTGCTCCAGTCCAGCGCCTCCCGCGCCGTGTAGGTGACGGAGCCGGGCATCGCGCCCGCGGTGTTGACCGGCAGGTCGGCCTCCGCGCGGGCGAAGCCGAGGCCGTAGCGCAGCTCGTGCCACAGGTCGCCGCTGTTCAGCGAGACGACGTCGGCGGACAGGGTCGGCCGCACCCCGTGCCGGCGGCAGCGGTCGAAGACGGGACGGCCGAAGCCCATGTTCAGCTCGGTCTCCACCGAGATCGACACCTTCCCGCCGGTGCGGGCGATCGCCTCCCACTCGGCGTCGCCGAAGCTGCAGCAGTGCACGTGGACCATGTCCGGCCCGAGCAGCCCGAGTGCCTCCATCTCGGTGATCCCGGTGGCCAGCACGCTGCCGAACACACAGCCGGCGTGATTGACCAGCAGCGCCCGGCGCTCACGGGCCGCGGCCAGCTCGGCGACGGTGTGCTCCCACGGCAACCCGAAGATTTCCGACAGCGACACGCCCAGGGTGAGCAAACCGTCCGAGGCGAAGTAGGTGTCGGCGATGCGGTGGAAGTCCGCCACCCGCGCCTCGTGCTCGCCGAACCGGCTCGCCTCCGGCGAACTCTCGAAGAACCCGTAGCAGAACGCCGCGCGGATCCCGGCCTCCTGAAGCCCGCGCACCGCGCCGTCGGAGTGGTCGGGGGTGTTGTTGCAGTGCGAGAAGTCCAGCAGGGTGGTGACCCCGGCGTTCAGGGCGTCGATCCCGCCGTAGAAGTTGCCGAGCCGGACGT
Organism: Amycolatopsis sp. NPDC006131; assembly: GCF_040614175.1. Taxonomy (NCBI): domain Bacteria; kingdom Bacillati; phylum Actinomycetota; class Actinomycetes; order Pseudonocardiales; family Pseudonocardiaceae; genus Amycolatopsis; species Amycolatopsis sp. NPDC006131. The sequence continues at coordinate 41,663 of NZ_JBEXTX010000070.1, read as the reverse complement.
CGTCCGGGGTGTAGGCGGGTGACACACCGAGCCGAATGCCGAAGTAGTAGTCGGCGAGAGTCCAGTCCCCGCAGATGCCGCGGACCAGGGACTGCCAGGTGTGCCGGTGCGTGTCGATCAGGCCCGGCAGCACCAGGTGCCCGGTCGCGTCCAGGATCTCGGCGTCGGTCACCGGCAGCGAGGGCCCGACGGCCACGATCGCGCCGTCCTCGATCAGCACGTCGCCCGCCGGGAAATCCCCGAGCGCGGGGTCCATCGTGAGGATGTGACCGTTGCGGACGAGGGTGCGATGTGAGCTCATAATGTCCTCCGAGCGTCGTTGCTTGGCAGCAGCATGGCTGGCCCGGCGCGCCGGAACATGTGCCGAATCGGTTGTGATCCCGGCGAGCGGGTCGCGTCGATCTGGAAGAGGTGCTGGGACATGGACGTCCGGTCGTTGCGGTACGCCCTCACCTTGGCCGAGGAACTGCACTTCGGCCGCGCCGCGCGTGCGCACTACATCGCGGCGCAGCCGTTCGGCAGGCGCATCCAGGAGCTGGAGCGCGAGCTCGGCGTGAAGCTGTTCGAGCGCACGAGCCGCCGCGTCGCACTCACCCCGGCGGGGGAACGGTTCCTGCCCCGTGCGCGCCGGGTGCTGGCGGAGATGGACGAGCTCATGCGCACCGCCGAAGGGGATCACGCGGAGCCCGTCCTGCGCGTCGGGGTGCTCGGGTTCGGTCTGGCCGACCGGTGGGCCGCCACGCGCACCCTGCTGGCCGCGCACCACCCGGAACTCGAACTGTCCTACCGGGAACTGGACTGGACGACGCAGTACGACGCCGTGCGCACCGGGGAGGTCGACGTCGCGGTCCTGCACGACGTCGGCGGAGCCGACGACCTCCTCGTCGAGCCGGTGATGAACACCGCACGCTGCGCGGTCGTGCCGGCCGAATCGGAGCTCGCCGGCGCCGGGCACCTCAGCGCGGCCGACATCGCCGACCTGCCCCGCGTGAAGCTGGTCGGCCAGCCAGGACTGGCGGACTGGAACGGCGCACCCACCCGGCGCGACGTCGAGGTCCGCTCCCCCGCCCACGTCGCGGCCGCGGTCGCCACCACCGGCCGGATCGGGTTCCACGGCGAACCCGCCACCCGCTTCTACCCCCACCCCGGGGTGCGTTACCTGCCACTCGAAGGACCCGACCCCGTCGTGGCCATCGCCAGCCGGCGAAACGACCGCCGAGACACCGTCGCCGCGTTCCGCGCCGCGACGCTCGCGAGTCCCGCCGCCGGCTCGCTCGCCGCGGCGCAGCCGGAATCGTGACCCGCCGTCGGCGGCGGTGATCACCCTTCCACTCTGGACAGAGGTTCGGCCCCGGCTCAGCCGGCCCAGCGGGCGATGCCGAGCGCGGCGGTGCGCACGGCGGGGGCGAGCCGGTCGACGGCCGCCCGGGAGTGCGCCACGATGCCGAGCGCGGCGCGGACCCGGCCGTCCAGGCCGAGGATCGGCGCGGCGACGGACACCGCGCCCAGGGTCATCTCCTCATAGGAGTAGGCGACCCCGGTCTTGCGGACCTCCTCCAGCGTGGCCGCGAGCCGTCCGGGCTGGGTGATGGTGTGCGGGGTCATCCGCGCCAGGCCCGCCTCGACGACCGACCGGAGCAGGTCGTTTCCGGAGAAGGCCAGGAAGACCTTGCCGACACCGGTCGCGTGCAGCGGCAGGCGGCCACCGACCTCGGTCCTGGTCGGCACGGCCTTGGTGCTGGAGATCTTCTCGATGCACAACGCCTGCATGCCCTCCAGCACCGTGAGCTGGAGGTTCTCCTGGGTCGCCTGGAAGAGGTCGTGCATGTAGGGCAGGGCGGCCTCCCGGAGCCCGCGTTGCTGCGGGGCGAGCGTCCCGATCGTCCACAAGCGCATCCCGATGCGGTACCGGCCGTCGTCGAGGCGTTCCAGCCCGCCCCACTCGCGGAGCTCGCCGATGAGCCGGCGCGCGGTCGAAATGGGCAGACCGCTGCGCGTGGCCACCTCGGTGAGCGTGAGCACCGGATGTGCCACGTCGAAGCAGTCGAGCACGGTCAGCAACCGCCGGGACACCGACTGACCGGGCGTGTTCGTTCGGCCCGCCATGCCGTCAATGTACGGGCGATTGCCACTGGACGGCAATCACGTCTGGCGCCGGACGGCGCCCGGGCCGCAGGATCCCTACGTTCCCGCCACACCGGAGCAGAACGAGGAGGTTCTGAGCATGACGAACACCGACCGGGCGTGTGCCCGCCGTGTCACTGGGTGGACGAACCGGTGAGCGGGTTCTGGACGCGCCAGGGCATCGTCCCGCACCTGCGCTGGGGGTTCGTGGCGCTCACGTTGTTCATGATCGGCGACGGAATCGAATCCGGATTCCTGTCCCCCTACCTCGCCGAGCACGGCTTCGGCCCGGGCCAGACCTCGCTGCTGTGGAGCGTCTACGGGTTCGTCGTCGCCGTCGCCGCCTGGTTGTCGGGCGCGCTGGCCGAGGCGTTCGGACCCCGGCGGGTGATGTTCGCCGGGTTCGCGATCTGGGTGGTCTTCGAGATCGCCTTCCTGGTCGCGCTGGCCCAGGGCGACTTCACGTTCATGCTGGTCAGCTTCGGCGTCCGGGGCCTGGGCTACCCGCTGTTCTCCTACGGCTTCCTCGTCTGGGTGGCGATGGACACGCCGGAGTCGGTGATGGGCAAGGCCGTGGGCTGGTACTGGTTCTTCTTCGTGCTCGGGCTCGGCGTGATCAGCTCCTACTACGCGGGCGCGGTCATCCCGCTGATCGGCGAGTTCGCCACCCTGGTCACCTCGCTCGCGTTCATCGGGGCAGGCGGGATCCTGCTCGCGGTCCTGGTCAAAGCCCGCCCGCAGCAGCCCGCCGGGGTCAAGGCCAGCCTGCGCGCCGTCCTCGGCGCCGTCACCGTCGTCGTCGAACGGCCCAAGGTCGGCATCGGCGGGATCGTCCGGGTGATCAACACCCTCGGGTTCTACGCCTTCGTGGTGTTCCTGGGCACGTTCATGGTCCGCGACGTCGGACTGTCCACTCCGGAATGGCAGACGGTGTGGGGCACGATGCTGCTGACCAACATCCTCGCCAACGTGCTCTTCGGCTACGTCGCGGACAAGATCGGCCGCGTCCGGACGGTGGCGTGGTTCGGCGGTTTCCTGTGCGCCCTCAGCGTGCCCGCCTTCTACTACGTGCCGGCGCTGCTGGGCCCGAACTTCTGGGCCATCCTGGTGATCGCGATCGTCTACGGTGCCGCGCTCTCCGGGTTCGTCCCGCTCTCGGCGATCCTGCCCGCGCTGGCGCCGCACCGCGTGGGCGGCGCCGTCGCGATCCTCAACCTCGGCGCGGGGGTCAGCCAGTTCATGGGACCCGTCGTCGCCGGGCTGGTGGCGCCGATCGGCGTCTCCGGGACGCTGTGGGTGATCGCCGGCATCTACGTCGCCGGGATCGCGCTCACTTACGCCCTCCGCACCCGGGATACCACGGTGTCCACAGCAGACAAAGAACTGACCGGAAGGACCGCGTCATGACCGACCGACCCACGATCGTCCTCGTGCACGGGATGTGGCACGGCGGCTGGGCCTGGGACCGCGTCGCGCCCCTGCTCGAAGCCGACGGCTACCCCTGCGTCACTGTCACGCTGCCCGGCAAGGACCGGGCCCCGGGCGATCCGACGTTCCGCGGGCACTGCGACCACCTCGTCCGCGTGCTCGCCGGCATTCCCGGCGACATCGTGCTCGTCGGCCACTCCTACTCCGGCGCGCTGCTCACCGAGGTCGGCGACGCCGCGGGGGTGCGCGCCCTGGTCTACCTGAGCGCGTTCTGCCTGGAACCCGGGGAGTCGGTCGCCTCCGTCAACGACGCCGAGCCCGGTTCCCAGGCGGGCAAGGACGACATCCGCCAGGTCGGCGACTACCTGGTCATCGACCCGGACACCGCGCGGCACGCCTTCTACCACGACTGCACGCCCTCCGACGCGGCAGACGCGGCCGCACGCCTCACCCCCGAGCACGCCGACGCCAGGACCGCGGTCGTCTCCCGCGCGGCCTGGCGCACGGTCCCCGCCCACTTCGTCGTGTGCACGCTCGACCGGGCCTGCACGCCGGAGGTCCAGCGCAAGATGGCCGTCCGGGTGGGTTCGGTGAGCGAGCTCGAATCGAGCCACTCCCCGATGCTGTCGATGCCCGGCGCCGTGGCGGACACGATCGTCAAGGTCGCGGCGGAGCACGCGTCGTGACCGCGCCCGTCGCGATCGTGACCGGCGGGGCGGGTGGCATGGGCACGGCCATTGCCACGGCCCTGCTCGCCGACGGCTTCCGGGTCGCGCTGCTGGACCGCCGCGGCGCGAAGGAAGCCGCGGATCAGTACACCGGCGAGGTCCTGGGCATCGAGGCCGACGTCACCGACGAAGGATCCGTCCAGGCCGCCGTCGAGCAGGTCGACGCCGCCTGGGGCCGGGTCGACGCGCTGGTGAACAACGCCGGGATCGAACCGCCGCACACCGTGGCGGACCTGGACCTCGAAACCTGGCAGGCGACCTTGCAGGTCAACCTGACCGGGCCGGTGCTGCTGATGAAGCACTGCGTTCCGCTGTGGCGGCGGCAGGGCGGCGGCCGGGTGGTGTCGATCGGCTCACGCGTGTGGCTCGGCGGCGGCTGGACCCCGGCGTACTCCGCGTCGAAGGCGGGGCTCGTCGGGCTGACCCGGGTGGCCTGCCGCGAGCTGGGCCCACTCGGGGTCACGGTCAACGTCGTCGCGCCGAGTTTCGTGCACACCGCGTTCAACGTCCAGAAGGCCGATCCGGAGTTCCTCGACGACTACACCGGCCGGTTCGCCGCCGCCTCCCCGCTGGGCAGGCTCGTGGAACCGGCGGACGTCGCGAACGCCGTCGCCTTTCTGGTGTCCGACCGCGCCCGCGCCATCACGGGCGAAGTGATCCACGTCGCCGCCGGCACTCAGCTGGCGCCGACGATCCGATGACAAGGGGGTTGGAAGACGTGCCGACAAGCCTCGAAGACAGGCTGGAACTGCGCGAACTGGTCGACAACTGGGTCGTCTGGCGCGACGCCGGGGACTGGGACCGCTTCGCGACGGTCTGGCACCCGACGCAGGGGTGGATGACCGCCACCTGGTTCCAGGGCCCGGCCGCGGAGTTCATCGCGGTCAGCCGCGAAGGGTTCGACCGTGGCGTGAACATCCTGCACTTCCTCGGCGGGCACAGCGCCGACGTGCACGGCGACCGGGCCGTCGTCCAGACGAAGATGATCATCAGCCAGCGCGCGAGCGTCGACGGGGTCGAGGCCGACGTGGTGTGCACCGGCCGGTTCTACGACTTCTGCTGCCGCCACGAGGGCGAGTGGAAGATCGTGCGCAGGCAGCCGATCTACGAAAAGGACCGGCTCGACCCCGTCGACCCGGCCGCGCGCCTGGAGCTCGACACCGCACTGTTGAACCGGTTCCCGTCCGGGTACCGCCACCTGGCGTACCTGCAGACCAAGGCCGGGTTCACGGTCAAGACCGGGTTGCCCGGGCTCACCGGCGAAGCGGTGCTCCGCCTCTACGACGAGGGCGCCAAATGGCTCGCGGGCTCGGCCACCGCGGGCGAAGTGAGCAAGGGATGAGCATGAAACACCTCAACTGCAGCGCCAGCACGCTGCGCACGGCGGACCTGCCCACCCGCGTGGCCGCCGCCGCCCAGGCCGGGTTCACCGGCATCGGGCTGCGGGTGAGCGACTACCTCGGCACGGACCTGTCCGACGGGCAGATCCGCGACCTGCTGGACCAGCACGGTCTGCGGGTGCTCGAAGTGGAGCACAACTGGGACTGGGCGCTGGGCGCGGATCCGGTGGAGGAGGCCATGTTCCGGCTCGCCGACCGGATCGGGATACGGCACCTCAACGTGCCGATGTTCCAGGCGCACCCGCTCGCGGACCTGGTGAAGCCGTTCGGGGCGCTGTGCGACCGCGCCGCCGAGCACGGCGTGCTGGTCGGTTTCGAGTTCCTGCCCTACAGCCACGTCCGCACGCTCGCCCAGGTGTGGGAGGTGGTCGCCGCCGCGGACCGGCGCAACGGCGGGATCACGCTAGACCTGTGGCACTGGTTCCGTTCCGGTGCCACGCCCGGCGATCTCGACGGCATTCCCGCCAGCAAGATCATCACGGTGCAGCTGTGCGACGTGCGGCCCGAACCGGATCGCGACATGACCGAGGAGGCCCGCCACCGGCGGCTGCTCCCCGGCCGCGGCGCCGGGGACACGCTCGCCGTGCTCGGCGCCCTGCGCGACCGTGGCGTCACCGCGCCGGTGTCGGTGGAGGTCTTCTCCGACGACCTCGACGCCCGCCCCGCCGAGGAGTCGGCCCGGCTCGCCTTCGCCGCGGGCGCCGAGATCCTCGACCGCGCGGGACTGGCCGCGCCGGACTGGACGACCAATCTCGAGGAGGGCCGATGACCGGGTTTTCCGAGGAAACCTCGGCGCAGGTCGTCGCCGCGAGCTTCGCCGGCACCCCGGATCCGCGGGTGAAGCAGGTGCTGACGAGCCTCGTGCAGCACCTGCACGCGTTCGTCAAGGACGTCGAGCTCACCGACGCGGAGTGGCAGCAGGCGATCGATTTCCTCACCGCGACCGGGCACATGTGCGACGACACCCGGCAGGAGTTCGTCCTGCTCTCCGACGTGCTCGGCGTGTCGATGCTGGTCGACGCGATCAACAACCGGAAATCCGCCGCCGCCACCGACACCACGGTCCTCGGCCCGTTCCACCTGGTCGACTCCCCGCCGCGCGAGCTCGGCGCGAACATCTCGCTCGACGGCAACGGTGAGCCGTGTGTGTTCGCCGGGCAGGTCCGCTCCTCCGACGGCACGCCGCTGCCCGGCGCGCGGGTCGACGTGTGGCAGGCCAACGGCGCCGGGTACTACGACGTGCAGCAACCCGGTGTGCAGCCCGACCGGAACCTGCGCGGGCTGTTCGTCACGGACGACGACGGCCGGTTCTGGCTGCGCACGGTGGTGCCCCGCTACTACCCGATCCCGGACGACGGGCCGGTCGGGCGGCTGCTCGCCGCCACCAAACGGCACCCGAACCGGCCCGCGCACATCCACGTCATCGCCGACGCCCCCGGCCATGCCCCGCTCACCACCCACGTGTTCGTCGAGGGCAGCCCGTACCTGGACTCCGACACGGTGTTCGGGGTCAAGGAGTCGCTGATCCGGCCCGTCACCGACGTCGACGACCCGGATCGCGCCCGGCGCTACGGGGTCGCGAACCCGTTCCGGCTGATCGAGTTCGACATCATCCTGGACCGGGTGCGGTCATGACCCGCGACTTCGTGCACGAGAGCCGTCCCGGCCGGGTCGTCTTCGCGGTGGGTGCGGCGAGCCGGCTGGCCGGAGAGGTCGAGCGGCTGGGCCTGCGCCGGCTGATCGTGGTGTGCACCCCGGAACAGGCGGAACTGGCCGCCGAGCTCACCTCCCCGTTCGACGGCCGTGTCGCGGCACTGCACCCGCACGCGACCCCGCACGTGCCGGTCGCGGTCGCGGCGACGGCGGTCGCACAAAGCCGGGAGATCGATGCCGACGGCTGCCTCGCCATCGGTGGCGGCTCCGGGATCGGCCTGGGCAAGGCGATCGCGAAAGACACCGGCCTGCCCGCCGTCGCGGTGCCCACCACCTACGCCGGGTCGGAGATGACGCCGATCTGGGGCCTGACCGACGGCGGCCGCAAGACCACCGGCCGTGATCCCCGTGTCCTGCCGTCCACTGTGGTCTACGACCCGCGGCTGACCCTCACCCTGCCGACGTCCCTGTCGGTCACCAGCGGCGTCAACGCCCTCGCCCACGCCGCCGAAGCGCTCTACGCGCCCGACGGCTCACCGATCACGGCGTTGATGGCGGCGGAGTCGGCACGCGCCCTCGCCGCCGCACTCCCCCGGGTCGTCGCCGATCCGCACGATCTCGACGCCCGGTCCGAGGCCCTCTACGGCGCGTGGCTCGCCGGCAGCGTGCTGGGCGCGACCACGATGTCGTTGCACCACAAGCTGTGCCACATCCTCGGCGGCACCTTCGACCTCCCGCACGCCGAAACCCACACCGCGGTACTCCCGCACGTTCTCGCGTTCAACCTCCCGGCCGCACCCCGCGCACGGGCCGCGTTGCGGAACGCGTTCGGAGCCGGCGATCCGGCCGCGCACCTGTTCCGCCTCGCCGACGACCTCGGCGCCGACATGTCCCTGAAGTCGCTCGGGATGCCGGAGGACGGTGTGGACACCGTGGTGACACAGGCGCTGTCCGCGCCCTACGCCAATCCCCGGCCGGTGACGGAACACGACCTGCGGGTCCTGCTCGGCAACGCACTCACCGGCTCCTGTCCAACGGAGGACACGTGACCAGTCTCGACCTGCAACACGTCATCGACCGCAACAAAGTCGGGCCCCTGCAACGCAAAGTCCTGCTGCTCTGCCTGGGCGTGGTGGTCCTCGACGGCCTGGACCTCGCCGTCGTCGCCTACATCGGCCCGCCGCTGCTGGCCGACTGGGGCCTGTCGAAGGCCCAGCTCGGACCGGTGATCACCAGCGGGCTGCTCGGCATGGCGCTGGGGTCACTGGTCGCCGGGCCGATCGCGGACCGCATCGGCCGGCGCAAGATCATCCTCGCCTCGATGGTGTTCTTCGGGGTGATGTGCGCGGCGACCGCGCTGGCGCCGAACGTGGTGTGGTTCTCGATCCTCCGGCTGCTCACCGGCTTCGGTCTCGGCGCCGCACTGCCCAACGCGACGACGCTGGTGTCCGAGTACGCTCCCGTGCGGCGCCGCGGCACGATGATGGCGCTCACCTACTGCGGCCACACCCTCGGCGGCGCGATCGCCGGGTTCCTCACCAGCCTCGTCGTGGAGGTCGCGAGCTGGCACTGGGCCCTGGTCCTCGCCGGTGCCCTGCCCATCGCCTACGCCGTGGTCGTCTACTTCGCGCTGCCGGAGTCGCCGAAGTACCTCGCCCGCCAGGCCGGGCGGGAGGCCGAGCTGCTGGGCCTGGTGAACCGGATCGTGCCGGAGAACTTCCCGCCCGGCACCCGGTTCGCCCTCAACGAGCCTGCCGTCGACGCGAAGGTCCGGGTCGCCGGGCTGGTGGCCCGCCGGTTCCGGCTGGGGACCGCCATGATCTGGATCGGCTTCAGCGCGGCGTTCTTCATCGTCTACCTGACGAACAGCTGGATGCCCATTCTGATGACCGACATCGGTTTCTCCCTGACCGCGGCCGCCACGATGGGCCTGCTGCTGCAGGCCGGGGGCACGCTGGGCAACCTCGGGATCGGGTCGGCGATGGACCGCTTCGGCATGCACCGCACGGTCGTCGCCGCCATGGGGTGCGCTTCGGTGATGTTCGTGCTCGTGGCCGTCGCGCCGCCGAACGTGCTGGTGCTCGGGACGCTGATGTTCGTGATGGGCATGTTCACCAACACCTGCGGCACCGCCTTCCCGATCATCGGCGCCGCCTTCTACCCCACGAGCATCCGCGCCACCGGAACCAGCTGGGCGACCGGCGTCGCCCGGTTCGGCGCCATCGGCGGAGCGGCCATCGGCACGGTGCTCGTGGCCGCCGGCCTCAACTACCACCAGGTGTTCCTCTCGCTGCTCATCCCGGGCGCCGTGTGCATCCTGGCCGTCATCGTCAAGGGCAGGCGGGCGCGCACACCGGCAGGCGAGCCCGTCGCCGGGCGCGTCTCCGCCCGCAGCTGAGCAGCCTCACGAAAGGACCCCGAACATGCGACTGCGCGACAAGACCGCGCTGATCACCGGCGCCTCCAGCGGCATGGGCCGCGCCACCGCCACGACCTTCGCCCGGGAGGGCGCCGCCGTGGTGGTCGCCGACATCAACGACGACGACGGCGCGGCCGTGGTCAAGGAGATCGAGGCCGGCGGCGGGCGGGCGCGCTACCTGCACCTGGACGTCACCGACGAGGATTCGTGGACCACCGGGATCGACGAGATCGTCGCGGAGTTCGGCCGGCTCGACGTGCTGGTCAACAACGCCGGGATCAGCGGCACCTTCGACCCCGACCTCACCAGCACCGCCTTCTTCGACCAGCTCATGCTCGTCAACGCCAAGGGTGTCTTCCTCGGCATCAAGCACGGCGCCGCCGCAATGGCCCGCACCGGCGGCGGCTCGATCGTCAACCTGTCCTCGATCTCGGCCTCGATCGGCCAGCTCGGCGTGCACCTCGGCTACGGGGCGTCCAAGGCCGCCGTGAAGTCGATGACCCGGACCGCCGCCGTGCACTACGCCGACGACGGGATCCGGGTCAACGCGGTCGCTCCGGGGATGCTCCCGCCGATGCGGACCTCCCGCGGCTCGGCCGACCCGGTGTGGCGGGCCAGGCAACTCGACGGGGTGCCGATGAAGCGGGCCGGCGAGGTGTGGGAGGTCGCCGACGTCGTCCTCTTCCTCGCCGGCGACGAGGCCTCCTACGTGACCGGCGTGGAGGTCCTGGTCGACGGCGGGCTGACCGCGGTGTGACTCACCGCCGGGCGAGGAACGCCTCCACGGCGGCCACCACGTCCCCGGGCGCTTCCTCGGGGACGTAGTGGCCGCCCGGGACGGCGTGGCCGCGCACGGCGGCGGGATCGGCGTGGTGTTCCTGCCAGACGCGCACCACGTCGGTCCCGCCGAGGCCGCCCTCGGCGCCCCACAGCAGGAGCAGCGGAGCCCGCACCCGCAACCCCCGCTCGTGATCGGCCTGGTCGCGGTCGAGATCGGTCGAGAAGCCGGTGCGGTAGTCCTCGAAGGACGCCCGCAGATGGCCCGGGTCGCTGAACGCGGCGACGTAGTGCTGGAACGTCTCCGCGTCCACGGCGCCGGAGTCGAGGACCCGGGCGAAGAAATGCCGCAGATACGCCTCCACGTTCCCGGTGACCAGCGTCGTCGCCAGCTCCGGGTTCCGGTGGAAGAACCAGTGCCACATCGCGCTCGCCGAGTCGCGGTCGAAGGTGTCCATGACGACCCTGGTCGGCAGGATGTCCAGCAGCACCAGGGCGTCGATGTCCGACGGGTGGTCCAGGGCCCAGCGGTGCGCGACGCGGGCGCCGCGATCGTGGCCGATCACCACCGTCGAGGAGAACCCGAGGTGGTGGATCAGGCCGCTCAGGTCGGCGGCGGTGGCGCGCTTGTCGTACTCCCCCGACCGGGCCAGACCCGAGTCCCCGTACCCACGCAGGTCCGGGACGATGAGGGTGCGCCCGCGGCTGAGCGGCTCCACCACGTGCCGCCAGCAGGCGTGCGTCTGCGGCCAGCCGTGCACCAGCACGGCGGGCTCGGGCCCGTCACCGACCACGCGGTAGGCCAGCTCGACGTCGTCCAGGCGCACCGACTCGCGGATGTCCCACGGCATGATTTCCCCTTGCTCTCCATGAAGTTTCCGCCGACCACAGTGCACACTCCGCTCAGCGCACACCAAGCGGCGGTTGCCGCTCAGTGGCAGCCGGGCGCCGTGATCCCAGCCGTGCGGTGGCCAGGGCCGCGAGCAGGAACACGACGGCCTCGTAAACCATCGCCGAGCCCATCGTCCCCGCGGTGTAGACGACTCCCGCCAGCGCCACCCCGACCGTGCCGCCGAGCTGCTGGGCGGTGGGCAGCAACCCGGACACCGAACTGGCCGCGCCCGCCGGGACCCGGTGCAGCACCAGGGAAAACGCCGAGGCGGTGAAGACGCCGAACGCGAAACCTCCCGCGCCCAGCACCACCCACAGCACCGGCGCCGGCGCCGGCAGCGCCGGGATGACGAGCAGCGACACCACGGCGAGCCCGGCGGACGCGGCGGCCAGCGCCACGGCGCCGAACCGGCGTGCGGCGGCTTCGGCGACCCCGCTGCCCAGCAGCGCGCCGACCGCGTACGGCGCGACCGTCAACGCGGTCACCAGCGGGTCGCGATGCAGCTCGCCCTGCAGGTACAGGGAGAGCAGCAGGCTGAACGACGGGATCCCGGCGTTGAACAGCAGCACCGCCCCGATGCCCCAGCGGGTCGTCGGCGCCGCCAGGGCTTCCGGGTGCACCAACGGGTGCCGCACGCGCCGTTGTGACGCGGCGAAGGCGGCGAGCAAGCCCAGCGCCACCACCAGGCTGACCCACGTCCATACCGGCCAGGCGGCATCCTGGCCGAGGGTCAGGGGCAGCACCAGCAGGACCAGTCCCGCCAGGGACAACACCGCGCCGACCGAGTCCACCCTGCTCGCGCCCACCGGCCCGCGCCCCGCGGGCAGCACCCGGAACAAGGCCAGCGCGGCGATCCCGACCGGAACCGGCAACGCCAGCGCGACCCGCCAGCCGGCCCCGAACGGGTCGAAGTGCAGCAGGACGCCGCAGCACAACGGCCCGGCGAGCGAGGCGATCGCCATTGTCGCTCCGTACCGGCCCAGCACCGCCGCCCGCCGGTCCGCGGGCACCGCGGTCTGGATCAGCGACAGGATCTGCGGCGCCACCAGACCGCTGCCCGCCCCCTGCACCAGCCTGGCGGCCACCAGCCACTCCACGTCCGGCGCGGCGGCCGCGGCCAGCGACGCCAGCGTGAACACGGCCGTGCCGGCGACGAACAGCCGCCGGTAGCCGAACCGGTCGCCGAGCCGCGCCGCGGTGATCAGCGCGCACGCGTAGGTGAGCGTGTAGCCGGCCAGGGCGAGCTGCCCCGCGCCCGAGCCGGCGGCGAGGTCGTGGCGGATGCGCGGCACGGCCAGCTGCATGACGGTGACGCTCATCAGCTGGACGAACGTCCCCGACAGCAGCACGGCCTGAGCGGCGGGCCTCATGCCTGCTTCACGATCCGGCCGAGGAGTTCGGCGAGCTCGCCGGGCCGAGTCAGGAACGGCGAGTGCCCGCCGGGCAAGGAATGCACCGTGAACGGGTTGTCGGGTGTCACGCGGTCGGCTTCGGCGATCATCAGGTCCTGCGTGACCGGCGGCAACGCGAGGTCGCCGGTCAGCCGGATGTAGCTGCGCGGCACGCGGCCCCACCGTGCGGCGGTGACCGGGAACTCCCCGGCCAGCGACACCAGCGGTTCGTCGGGGTGCAGCGTGAGACGCCAGCCGGGGCGGTCCGCGGGCCAGTCGTTGAGGAACGCCCGCCGGATCACCTCCACTTCGGACGGATCCGGCGAGAGCGGGTTGATCCGGAACGCGCCGATCACCTCGGGATCACCGGCACGCGGCACCTGGACAGCCTCGGCGTTCTCCGGCGCGGCGACGTAGTCCAAGAAGCGTGGCCGGCCCGCGGGCACGAACGCCGACAGGTACACCACGTGGTCAGCCAGCTCCGGGTGCCGCTCGATCGCGGCCGACGCCGGGCCGCCGCCCGCGCTGTGCGCGACGAGGACCACCCGCGCGAACCGGCGGCGCACCTCGGCGAGGTCGGCGACCAGCGCGTCGACGAGCACGCCGGTGGTGAGCCCGGTGAGCGCGGACGGTTCGCTGGTCAGGCCCGGCTGGCCCGGCTGCAGGTACCCGGACGGGGTCGGCGCGGTGATGCCGTGTCCGGGCAGGTCCACGGCCACGCTGGGCACGCCGGAGGCGGCCAGTGCGCGCTGGGTCGCGGCCCAGTGCAGCGAGGAGTGCCAGGCACCGTGGACGAACACGCAGGTGGTGGTCTCGTTCATGACGTCCTTTCGACGGAAGTGGGAACGAGGTCCACTCCACCGCGTCGCCGTGACGGTCATCCACTTTCATATCTGGATCAGCCCGGCGCGATATCTTGTGCGTATGGAAGTACGACACCTCCGGTACGCCCTGGCACTGGCCGAGCACCAGCACTTCGGCCGGGCGGCCGCCGCCCTCGGGATCGCGCAGCCGCCGCTGTCCACGCAGATCGCGGCTGTTGAACGCGAGATCGGTGAGCGGCTGTTCGACCGCACGCCCCGCGGCGTGTTCCCGACCGCCGCCGGCACCGCGTTCCTCGCCCGGGCGCGGCGTGCGCTGAGCGAGATGACCGCCGCCGCGGTCGAGGCCGGCCGCGCGGCGCGCGGCGAAACCGGTCAGCTGCGGATGGGGTTCATCGGCTCGGCGTTGCTCGACCCGCTGCCCGGCGTGCTGGGCCGCTTCCGCAAAGCGCGGCCGGACGTCCGGCTCGACCTGCGGGAGATGAACAGCCCGGACGGGACCGCGGCCCTCGTCGCGGGCGACCTCGACGTCGCGGTCGGGCGCGGCGCACCTCGCGGCGCCGGGGTCGACGGGCTGGTGACCGTGCCGATCGGCGCCGATCACCTGGTCGCCGTGGTCGGGGTCGCCCACCCCTTCGCCGGCCGCGCGGAGATCCGGCTCGAACAGCTGGCGGCCGAACAGCTGATCATGTCGGCGCCCGAACAGGAGCCCGCGGTCGCCGCTCACCTGCGCAGCCTGTTCGGCGCGGACACCACGGCGCTGGATGCCGCCACCCGGTCGCGGGACGTCCACACGATCATCGGCCTCGCGGCCTGCGGCGTCGGCGTCGGCCTCGGCCCGGCCCGGATGCGGCTGGTCACCCGCAAGGACGTGTGGTTCTGCGACGTCGCCCCGCGCTTGCGCCTGCCGGACCTGCAACTGTCCTTCCGCGCGGCCGACGACTCCCCGGTGCTCGCCGCGTTCCTGGACATCGTCCGCGCGAACTGCGCCGAAGTCGGCTCACGCCTGGACGACATCCTCGCCCGGCGGCAGGCCCGCTCGATGGCGCCGGATCCCGCGCCGACGCGGTAGGAGGCGACCCCGGCCCCAGGACCGGGGCCGCCGCAGCGCCGTCAGGCCGCGGGTTCTTCCTGGAGGGCGCGGACCTCGATGCGGCTCCGCAGCGCCTTCGACGCCTGCTTGGTCCATTCGATGGCGACGTCGTCGTTGTCGACCTCGATGATCCAGAAGCCGCCCAGGTACTCGTCGGCCTCGGTGAACGGGCCCGGGGTGACCACGGGGCTGTCCCCGGAGTAGTCCACCGTGGTCGCGCTCGACGGGGGCTGCAGGCCGCCGGCGGTGACGAACGCGCCGGCCTCCTGCACGGCGGTGTTGAACGCGTCGACCGCGGCGATGATTTCCTGCAGCTCCGCGGGGTCCATGTTCTCCATGGTCGGCTCCTCGGCGGAGTCGTGCGGGAGGCTCAGGAAGTACTTCGTCATTGTCGTCTCCTCGTCGTCGGGCCGTCGGCCGCTGTCTGATGCCGGAAACGCTAGGCGGGGGGCCACCACCGGGGCATCAGTCATCGTGACTGGTGTCCAGGGACCGGCACCGGTCACTCGACGAAGCCGGCGAGCTCGGCGCGCCCGGTGACGCCGAGTTTCGGGTACGCCTTGTACAGGTGGTGGCCGACGGTCCGCGGGCTGAGGAACAGCTGCGCGGCGATCTCCTTGTTGGTGTGACCGGTGGCGGCCAGCCGCACGACCTGCAGCTCTTGCGGGGTCAACAGGGTGAGCGGGCCGCTGCGCCGCGGCTCGTCGCCCCGCTCGCCGAAGGCGGCCAGCTCGCCGCGCGCCCGCTCCGCCCACAGCCGCGCGTCGAGGCGCTCGAACGCGGACACCGCCGCCGCGAGGTGGGCGCGGGCCTCAATGCGGCGACGACGGCGCCGCAGCCACTCGCCGTAGACCAGCTGGGTTCGGGCGCACTCATAGGGGCCGCCGTGCCCCTCGTGTCGTCGCAGCGCCTCGGCGTACAGCGCGTCGGCGTCGTCATCGTCGGCCAGCAAGGCCCGGCACCGCAGGGCGAGCCCGGTGGCGACCGGGCGGTCGACGTGCTCGGCCCAGTGCCGGAACGCCGCCAGTGGTTCGTGGGCGCGCTCCGGCAGGCCGGCGCGCACCGCGGCTTCCACCAGATCCGGCACCGCCCGCACCAGGAGGTCGCGGCTCGCGGGTCCCCGGCACACCTGGTCGAGCCGGTCGAGCGCGTCCCCGAACCGCCGGGCGGACAGGTCGAGCATTCCCAGGCCCCAGGCCGCGATCTCGGCGTTGACCCGGTGCCGGTCCCGGGCGCGCGGGAGCACCTCCTCGGCGAGCGCCCGGCAGCGGGCCTCGTCGCCCGACACGGCGTGCAGCCACACCTCCACCGACCGGTGGGCCAGGTGCTCGGTCGTGTTCCCGAGTTCCTCGCTCACCGACGCGCCTTCCGCCACACACGCGCGGGCGTCGGCGAACTCGCCGCGCAGCAGCCGCGCCACGGCGAGCACGTTCAGGGTGTACGGGACCCAGCCCAACGCGCCGTTGGCCCGCACCACGGCCAGCATGTCCGCGGTCCCGGCGGCGACGTTGTCGTCGTCGGCGATCATGAGCCCGCCGAACCCGGCGGTGATGCGCTGCATCAGGTCGTGCCCGCCACCGGGGGTGGCGGTGTGGAGGTCGCGCATCGGGCCGACGGCCGCCTCCGGGCGTCCGGCGAACAGCTCCGCCCAGCCGAGAAGGGCGGCGATCACGGGTGCCCAATGCTCCGGCGGGGTCAACCCGCGCATCAGATCCGCCGCACGCTCCAGGACGTCGTGTGCCGCCCCGTGCCGGGCGGCGTGCGCGGCCTCGTAGAGCGTGAGCGCGGCGCGCTCCGGATCGGTGTCGCGCACCAGCGCGGCGGCCTCGAGCGTCAGCTCCGCGTCGGCCCGGGGCGAGGTGCGTTCGTACTCCACGGCGCCACGGGTGTAGATGGCATCGGTCCGCACGCCGGTGTCGGCGGTGAGCGCGAGCGCTTCGGCCGCCAGCCGGGCGGCGCGGTCGGCCTTGCCCGCGTCGAAGGCGGCCTGGCTGGCCCGGGCGATGCGGCGGGCTTTCAGCTCCCGGTCGGCGCTGAGGCGGCCGGCGCGTTCGTAGGCAGCGCACACCGCCATCGCGCCGCCGCGGTGCCAGGCCCGCTCCGCCACGCCTTCGAGTTCGGCGGCCACCGCCTCGTCGGGTTTGGTGGTGGCCGCGGCGAGGTGCCAGGCCCGGCGGTCGGCATCGGCGTCCGCGTGCAGCGCCTCGGCGTAGGCGCGGTGCACCTCGATCCGGCGGTGCAGCGGCGCGTCCTGGTAGGCGGCGGCCCGTACCAGGGGGTGGCGGAACGTGATCCGGCTGTCGATGCGGACCAGCCGGTCGTGCTCGGCGGGCGCCAGGTCGCCGGCGGCGTCACCGAGGGATTCGATCACGTGCAGGATCGTCGCGAGGGGCGCCGCGGTGTCGGTCGCCGCCACCAGAAGCGCACGCTGGGTGGGCTCGGGAAGCGCCACGATCTGGTGGCGGAACGCCTCCTGCACGCGGCGGGTCACCGGCAGCGGACGGACTTGCCCGGCCGGGTCGGAGTCGTCGGCGTCGCGGGCGGCGAGCCGCGACGACCCGAGCTCGATGATCGCCAGCGGATTGCCGAGGGATTCCGCGAGCACCCGGGTCCGCAGCCGCTCGGCGAGTTGCGGCGCGTGGTCGTCGAGCAGCCGGGCGGCATCGGGCGCGGCGAGGCCGGGCAGCTCGATGACCTCGACGCCCGCGATCTCGAACGGCACCGACGTCTCGCGCACCGCGAACAGCACCGCGATGGGGTCGGCCACGAAGCGGCGGGCCGCGAACAACAACGCCTCCACCGACCCTTGGTCGAGCCATTGCAGGTCGTCGACCACGCACAGCAGCGGGGCGTCCTCGGCCAGATCGGCGAGCAACGACAGGGTGGCGGCGGAGATCAGGAACCGGTTGGCGTCGTCTCCTTCGGACAGGCCGAACGCGCAACGCAGAGCCCTGGCCTGGGGAGCCGGGAGGGCGTCCAACCGGTCCAGGTGCGGGAACAGGAGTTGGTGCAGACCGCCGTACGCGAGCTCGGAGTCGGACTCGACCCCCGCCGCGCGGACCACCCGCATCCCCTCGGCCTCGGCGATCGACACGGCGTCGTCGAGAAGAACCGATTTCCCGATGCCCGCAGCGCCCCGCAACCCCAGCGCGCCACTGCGTTCGCCGCGCGCATCCGTCAGCAGATGCCGAATCCGCGCTTGCTCGACGCCCCTCCCCACCAGCGACATGCGGTCACCCTAGTACGGCCGATCGCGTTCGCTTGCGCAAATACCTCCGTGTCGTTTCGACCGGTCCGGCCTTAGCTTCGAGCGATGGCGAACGAACTGACGATTCCGGCCCTGCCCTGTCCTTCCATCGACGAAATCGAGTCGTTCTACGAGATGCTCGGCTTCGAGGTGACCTACCGGCAGACGCGGCCGAACCCGTACCTGGCGGTGCGGCGGGAAGACATCAACCTGCACTTTTTCGGCATGGCCGGCTACGACCCGGCGCAGTCCTACAGCACGTGCATCGTGGTCGTGCCGGACATCCACGCGTTGTTCGAGCAATTCGCGGCGGCCATGCGCAAAACGCACGGGAAGCTGCTCATCACCGGCATCCCGCGGATGACCCGGCCCCGGCTGCGCAACGACCGCTACACCGGTTTCGCGGTCATCGACCCGGGCGGCAACTGGATCCGGATCACCAGAGCACAGCCGGAACCCGAGGCCACCACCCGATTGGCCAAGGCCATGGAGAACGCCGCCCGCATGGCCGACTCCCACGGCGACGACCGTCAGGGCTTGAAGATCCTGGAAGGCGCACTGAAGAAAGCAACCGGCGACGAACCGGAGTTCCCGGCGGCCACGGAGTACCGGGACGAGCTGATCGCACGGGTCAAGGGCTTGTAGATCGTCCAGAACGGTGGCGGTGAGGCTCGCAGGAAACGTCGTAGGCGATCTCGTCGTGAGATCCTTGCCACGATGTCTGGTCACAACTCGACCGCCTCCGCGAGCACCGCCAGCGCGATGTCGCGTTTGAGCATCCGGGCGGGCACGATGTCGACCGGGTAGCCGAGCAACCGCTCCAGCTCGATAGCCAGGGTGGCGAGGTCGACCAGGTCGGCACCCGCGGCGAGATCGACCAGCAGATCGATGTCGCTGCTCTCCTCGTCCTCCCCGCGTGCGACGCTGCCGATAACGCGGACGTTCCTCACCTTGTGTGCGTGCGCGAGCGCCAGAACCTCGCTCCGGTGCCGGGCCAGAACCCGCCCAGCCGGCGATATGGGGGCGAACCTCGTGGCGCGACAAGCCCTGATCAACCGCGAGACCTCCGGCTCCGCCCGATCTGCTTCCGTTAGGCCAACGACGCGGCCGGCTCATCACCGGGCTGTATACAGCACATGCTAAACCCGGTCGAGGCACCGTGACGGGCGCTCGCAGGTTGGTCCGAGCTGACCGCATCGAGCTCACCTCGAGAGCGACACCGGACGATGCCCTCCCGCACTAATCAGCCGGCCGAGGTTGTCGATCACCGCGGCGACCACGTCGCCGGTCTTGGCGGTGCCGCCGACGTGGGGCGTGAGGACCCCGGCGGCGGTGGCCGCCTCGATCGCCGCACGCACGCAGTCCGCCCTCTGTGGACAGTCCGAAGTGGTCCAGCATCAACGCGGCGCTGCCGATGACGCCGATGGGATTGGCCAGGCCCTGCCCGGCGATGTCCGGGGCGGGCCCGTACACCGGGTCGAACATCGACGGGAACCTGCACTCGGGGTCGGCACCGTCCCCGCCGCCGGCGTCATGCTGATTTTCGGCATCGATAAGTTCAGGTCCGAATGCCGGGCCCTGGTGAACCTTTACGGCAACGCGGTGGCCACCGGCACGCGCCCTCGCCTCGGAGCCGGAGACCGCCCAGCCAAGCCCCGCCGACGGCACACCTTCCGGTGCAGCGCCCGCCCGCGCCGCGCGATCAACCCTCCTCCGTCGCCACCGGCTGCAAGCACGTCGGCCAAGCCGGGTAGCGCGCGCCGATCACCCCAGGACCGTCGGCTGAGCTGGACGGTAACCTTGGGCAACCCCGCCGCGCGTGCGCACGCGCGGTGAACTCGACGACGAGGAGGTTGGCGACCGTTGGCGCGCGTTCCCGGCAACCTCCCCGGCTCCGAGTCGGTCAGCAGCTTCGTCGGCAGGCGCGCCGCCGTCGCCGAGGTGCGGGCCCTTCTCGGGGCCGCCCGGCTGGTCACGCTGCTCGGGCCGGGCGGCATGGGCAAGACCCGCCTGGCGGTGCACGTGGCCGAGAGCGTGCGACGGAGCTTCCCGGACGGGGTGTGGCTGGTGGAGCTGGCGGACCTGCGCGATCCGGACATGGTCGGGCACGCCGTCGTCGACGCGCTCGGCGTGGTCGACCAGTCGATGACCTCCTCCGAGGACGTCCTGACCGACCACCTGCGCGGCAAGAAGCTGCTCCTGGTCCTCGACAACTGCGAGCACGTGCTCGACGCGTGCGCCCAGCTCGCGGCGACCATCCTGCGCGCGGCGCCGCACGTGCGGATCCTGGCGACCAGCCGGGAGGCGCTGCACGCGCCGGGCGAGCACGTGTGGGCCGTCCCGCCGCTGAGCGTGCCCGAGCAGGGCCTGGCCGACCTGCCGGCCCGCAAGCTGCTGGAGTTCGAGGCGGTCGAACTGTTCGCCCAGCGCGCGGCGGCCGCGGTGCCGGGTTTCGAGCTCACCCCGGAGAACCGGGAGGGCGTGGCCCGGCTGTGCGCGCGGGTCGACGGGATGCCGCTGGCCATCGAGCTGGCGGCCGTGCGCCTGCAGGCGCTGGGCGTCACCGAGATCCTCGACCTGCTCGAGAACCACTTCCAGGCCCTGCCCACCGTGGTGCGCGGCGCGCCGGAACGGCACCAGACCCTGCGGGCGGCCGTCGACTGGAGCTACACCCTGTGCTCCCCGGCCGAGCAGGCCGTCTGGGCCCGGGTGTCGGTGTTCAGCGGCGGTTTCGACCTTGACGCGGCCGTCGCCGTGTGCGCGGACGCGGACCTGTCCGCGCCGGTGGTGATCGACGCCCTGACCGCGCTGGTCGGCAAGTCGGTCGTGATCCGCGAACCCCGCAGCTCGCCCGCCGCCCGCTACCGGATGCTTGAAACGATCCGGCAGTTCGGCCGCGAGGTGCTCCACGTCAGCGGCGCCGAGCCGGCCACCCGCACCCGGCACCGCGACCACTACGCCCGGCAGGCCGCCCAGGCGTGGCGCGAGTGGTCGGGCCCGGCGCAGCTGACCTGGTCGGCGAAGCTGCGCCGGGACCAGAACAACCTGCGCTCGGCCCTCCAGCACGCCTTCGACCACGACCAGCCGGCCGGCGCGCGCATGGCGACCGATCTCGGCTATCTGTGGGTGTGCGGGGCCAGCCGCGAGGGGCGCCGGTGGCTCGACCGGGCGCTCGAGGTGCTCACCAAGGAGACGCCCGAACGGTCACGTGCGCTGTGGGTGTCAGGCTGGGTGCGCCAGATCCAGGGCGACTCCGGCGCCTCGGCCGCGGCCCTGAACGAGTGCCTGCGCAGCGCCCGGCGGCTCGGCGACGACGAGGCGGCCTCCCGCGCCGAGCAGTTCCTCGGCATCCACCTGCTGCTCGGCAACCGGCTCGCCCCGGCCGAGACGCTGCTGAGCAGCGCGATGTCCCACTACCGGGACGGCGCGTCCTGGGACTCGGTCTCGCTCATCGGGCTCGCGGCCCTGGGCTGGCTCCAGCTGGTGTGCGGCCGGGCGGAGGAGGCGGAACGCACCTGTCAGGAGTGCCGGCGGCTCAGCGCCGAGCTGGGCGAACGCTGGGCGGCCTCGTGGGCGCTGTGGGTTCTGGGGCTGATCGGGTGGTCGCGCCGGGAGCCGCGGCCGACGGTCGAGGTGCTGCGCGAGTGCATCGGGATCAAGCGGGACCTCGGCGACTGGTTCGGCATCCCGTGCGCGGTCGAGGTCCTGGTGTGGGTTCTGGCGGAGGACGGCGAGCACGAGCGCGCCGCCCGGCTGCTCGGCGCGAACCGCCAGTTGTGGCTCCCGGTCGGGCAGCCGATGTTCGGTTTCGCCCCCTATCTGGAAGCCCACGAGAAGTGCGCCTCGCAGTTGCGCGCGGCGCTCGGTGACGCCCGCTTCGAGCAGAGCCACGCACAAGGACAGCACCTCGCGGCCGATGAGGCGGTCTCGTGCGCGCTGGGCACGCCCGAGGCGCCTCCCGAGCGCGGGAAGTCGCCGCTGACCAGGCGGGAACGGCAGGTGGCCGACCTGGTCGCCGAGGGACTGACGAACCGGGAGATCGCCGAGACGCTGGTGGTGTCGCAGCGGACCGCCGAGTCCCACGTCGAGAACATCCTCAACAAGCTGGGCTACCACTCACGCACGCAGATCGCTGCCTGGGCGCGCGAGCGGCCGACCGGCTCTCCGTAGGTTTCTCCGTACCGATCCCGTGGTGACCGCGGTCACGACCAGCGATTCTGGACCGCGCGACATCGGTATCAGCGGCGATACGGAGGCTTCGGTGCTGCAGACCATCCAGAGGATCGGGCCGATCCTCGACCTCTTCACCCCGGAACGCTCGGAATGGGGCGTGGCGGAGGTCGCCGAGACCCTGGGCACGCCGCGCTCCAGCGCGCACGCCCTGCTCTCGACCCTGGTCGACACCGGCCTGCTCCAGTGCCGGGGCCGCGGCCGCTACCGGCTGGGCTGGCGGGTGGTGGAGCTGAGCGAGGCGATGCGCTCCGGAGTGGACCTGCGGACGTGTGCGGAGCCGGCGATCCAGGAGTTGTCCCGGGAGGTGGGCGAGACCGTCCACCTGGGCGTGTGGGAGCGCGGCAAGGTCCTGTACCTGGACAAGGTGGTGGCCCACCAGCAGGTGACCGTCACCGGCGCCCGGGTCGGCTCGCGGCTGGACGCGCACTGCACGGCGATCGGCAAGGTGCTGCTGGCGCACCGGGACGACGCGGAGATCGACCGCGTGCTCGCCCAGGCGCGGCTCAAGCGGCTGACCGCCACGACCATCACCGATCCCGCCGGGCTCCGGGCGTGCCTGGACCAGGTCCGCGCGCGGCAGGTGGCGTTCGACGACGGCGAAGCGGTCGCGGAGGTGCAGTGCGTCGCCGCGCCCGTCCGCGACGAGCACGGCGACGTGGTGGCCGCCGTCTCCGTGACAGTGCCGGCCACCCGCTTCCGCCCGCGCGGCGACGAATTGCGGAAGTCGGTGTCCGCGGCCGCGTGCAAGATCGGGCGAAGCCTGTCCACCGCGGACCTCGCGGTCACCTGACCGTCAGCTTGCGCCGGTACTTGGCGATGCGGGATCCGCCGTTGATCGCCGCCGCGCAGACCAGCCTTCCGGCGGCGACGCCTTCGAGGACCAGCACGTCACCCTCGTCGACGACGGTGTGGAATTCCTCCGCGTCGGCCAGGTGGCCGGCCACCTGGAACCGGTGCCCGAACTGGTCGGACCACATTGTCGGCACCGGGTCGTAGGCCACGCGCTCCTCCGGCGGGGCGAGGAGGTTCGCCGCCGCGGCGATGCCCATCTCGGCGGCGTTCGTCCAGTGCTCGATGCGGGTCAGGCCCCGGCCGGCCTGCCAGGAGGCGACGTCCCCGGCGGCCACGATGTTCTCCTGGCCGATCGCGAAGCAATACCGGTCGCACTCGACACCGCCGGCAAGCTTCAGCCCGGACCCGGCCAGCCAGCCCACGTTCGGCACCGCCCCGATCGCGACCAGCACCAGATCGGCCGCGAGGACTTCCGCGGTGGACAGGGTGACCGACCCGGCCTTCACCGAGGCGACCCCGGCGCCGAGGCGGAACCCCACGCCGTGCCGCCGGTGCAGTGCTTCGGCCCGCGCCCCGAGCACCGGTCCCAGCGGCACCATCGGCCGGCTCGCCTGGTCCACCACGGTCACGTCGGCACCGAGACCGGTCAGCGACGCCGCGACCTCGCAGCCGATGAAGCCGGCGCCGATGATGACGGTGCGGGGCCGGCCCGCGAGCGCGGCCCGGATCGCGGCGACGTCGTCGAGTCCGCGCAGCGTGTGCACCCCGGCGATCCCCTCGGCTCCGGGCCACGGGCGGGCGGCGCACCCGGAGGCGATGACGAGGCCGTCGAAGGGGACCTCGTCATCGCCGATCCCGACCACGCGGCGGTCGAGGTCGAGGCCGGTGGCGGCGTGCCCGAGCAGCCAGGTCGCCTCGATCCCGTCGGACGGGAGCAGGCAGGAATCCGGGTCCTGCGCACCGCTGAGGACCTCTTTGGACAGTGGCGGACGGTTGTACGGGCGGTGCGGTTCGTCGCCGATGACGGTGAGTTCGCCGCCGAAGCCCTTGCGCCGCAGCGTTTCCGCGGCACGCAGGCCCGCCAGTCCCGCGCCGACGACGACGATCCGGTCCACCGTCAGTCCCCGGCCTTGATCGCGGCCACCGGGCACAGGGCCGCGGCATGCTCGACCTCGGCTCGGCGGTCCTCCCCCGGAGTCTCGTCGAGGACCGTCACGACTTCGTCGTCGTCCCCGAGCGCGAACACGCCCTCGGCGGCCATCACGCACTGTCCGTGCGCCTCGCACCGGCCCTTGTCGACGGTGACCTTCATGTGGTTTTCCTTCCTGTGGTGGGTTGTCCGGCCCGGCTGTGGGCGACGCGGAGCAGTTCGGGAATGGAGCACAACTTCACCCGCGGGCGGCCGGCGGGTTCGCCGAGGGCGCGCTCGTGGGCGTCGACGACCTGCCACTGGTCGTAGGTGACCAGGCCGGGGCGGCGGGATCGGATCCACTCGGCCAGGTGCCGGTGGTGGTCCGGATCCCGCGCGGGCAACTCGGCTGAGGCGAGGTCGGCCAGCAGTGTTTTCACCGTGTCGCCGGCGCACTTCTTGTTCGTGCCGATGATCCCGGAGGGACCGCGCTTGATCCAGCCGCTGACGTACTCGTGGCGGCGGCCTTCGATGCGGCCGTCGACGTGGGGGATGACACCGCGGCGTTCGTCGAACGGCAGCCCCGGGCAGGGAATGCCGCGGTAGCCCACGGCGCGGATCACGAGCCCGGCGGCGAGCTCCTCCCGGTCGCCGGTGGGCTCGGCGAGGACGCGGCCGTCCTCGCCGGTGTGGAGGGCGTTGCGTTCCAGGACGATCGAGCGCACCCGGTCGTCGCCGCGCAGCTCGACCGGAGAGCTGCAGAACCGCAGTGTGATCGTGCGCCGGGCGGACGGCGCCGGCTCCCGCCGGGCGAATTCGCGCAACGCCGCGATGTTCAGGGCGACGGTGCTCCCGGCGGCCTCGGCGTCGGCATCGCTGACGGCTTCCAGGTCGGCGGGATCCACCCGTACGTCCACCCCGTCGAGCGCGCCCAGCTCCCGCAGCTCGGCCGGGGTGAACGCGGCCTGCAGCGGGCCACGCCTGCCGACCACGACGACCTCGGTGATCGAGCTGCGTTCCAGCACGGGGATGGCGTGGTCGGCGATGTCGGTGGCCCGCAGCTCCTGTGCAGGCATGGCCAGCATGCGGGCGATGTCGAGTGCGACGTTGCCGTTGCCGATCACCACCGCCCGCCGGGCCGTCAAGTACTCGGCCACCGGAACGCCGGTGTGGTCGGGGTGGCCGTTGTACCAGCCGACGAGGTCGCCGGCGGCGACGCTGCCCGCGAGGTGTTCGCCGGGCACACCGAGGCGTTTGTCGGCGGGCGCCCCGAGCGCGTAAACCACCGCGTCGTAGCGCGCCGCGAGTTCGGCGGCCTCGACGTCGCGGCCGAGTTCGATGTTGCCGAAGAACCGGAATCGTTCGTGGGCGGCGGTCTTGTCGAACACCGCGCTCACCGACTTGATCTTCGGGTGGTCCGGTGCGACGCCGAACCGCACGAGCCCCCACGGGGTGGGCAGCCGTTCGAGCACGTCGACGTGGATCGCCGGCTCCCGCTGTTTCAGCAGGGCGGCCGCGGCGTAGAACCCGGACGGGCCCGAGCCGACGACGGCGACGTAGAGCGGGCGCATGTCACTCCTCATCCGACGGGGGCCGCGTCGACGACGACGAACCGGTCGCCGCGGCGCTGCCAGCTCGCCCGGATGGTCACCGAACCGCTGCCGCCCACGTACCGGGTCTGGCTGGTTCCGGTGTCCCCGGTGCTGGACAGCCCGACGATCTCGAAGCTCCGCAGCGGCTGCGGGAGCAGCGCCGCCACCGCCGGGATCCGCTCGTGCAGCGACGGATCGAGGTCGCGCGTGAACTTCTCCACGTGCCCGGCGACGACGGCCGCCGCGTGCTCTTCGACGATCTGCTGGAGCAGGGTCGCGTTCACCACGTCCTCCTCAGCCGGCCTTGACGAAGTAGCCGGCGTTCTTCGCGATGTAGTGCTTCCACTGGTCGGGCACGTCCGCTTCGGCGAAGATCGCGTCGCTCGGGCAGGCCGGGACGCAGGCGCCGCAGTCGATGCACGTGGCCGGGTCGATGAACAGGTGGTCGACGTCGTCGAACTCCTCGTCGTCGAGCGTGGGCTTGATGGCGTCGACCGGGCAGCTCTCCACACAGGACGTGTCCTTGATGCCGACGCAGCGCTCGGTGATCACAAAGGTCATGGCTGTGAGTCCTTCGGGTGCAGCTGGAGGGAGCCGGCGGGTGACGGGGCACCCGCCGGCGGTCGGTCAGAGGCGATCGGTTCAGGGGCGGTCCGCCGGCACCGGGTTGGCGGCCGGGTCCCACGTCACGTGCACGTGCTCCGGGCCGCGGTGCCCGATGTTGGGCGAGAACTCCCAGCTCTGGCCCGGCACGAGCTGCATGTGGGGCAGGCGCCGCACGGTCTCCTCGAGTGCGATGCGCATCTCCAGCCGGGCCACGCCCTCGCCGAGGCAGCGGTGCCGGCCCCAGCCGAACGCCATGTGCTTGTTGGCGTTGTCCCGCCGGATGTCGAAGCGGTCACCGTCGTCGAACGCGGCGTCGTCGTGGTTGCCCGAACCGAGGGCGATGAGCAGCCGCTGCCCGGCCGGCAGGTCGACGCCGCCCAGCGTGGTGGCCTTGGTGGTGATGCGCTTCCACTGCGGCACCGGTGTGTAGAAACGCAGGCTCTCCTCGACGGCATTGGGCACCAGGCTGGGGTCGGCGCACAGCAGTTCCCACTGGTCGCGGTTCTCCAGCAGCGCCCGGTACATGCCGCCGGAGGCGTTGACCGTGGTCTCCTGACCGGCGAAGGTCAGCTGCATCATGATGGTCTGGACGTAGTCCTGGTCCCACAGGTCGGAGTTCTTGGGCAGCTGCAGCTGGGCGATGAACTGGCTCATCACGTCGTCGCCCGGGTCGGCGAGGAGCCGTTCGATGTGCCCCTTGATGTAGCCCCAGTAGTCGGCCAGGTTCTGGGCCTGCTCGACCTGCTCCTCCTCGTCGGGGAACCCGAACCCGAACACGGCCAGCCGCTTGATGAACTGCTTGGTGATGGGCACGTCCGAGTCGGGGATGCCCATCATGCGGAACAGCACCAGGGCGGGGACCTCGTACATGAAGTCGTCGATGAGGTCGGCCTCGCCGCGCTTGATGAAACCGTCGATCTTGTCGGCGACGAACTCGCGGATCATCGGCTCCAGGGTTTTGACCCGCTCCGGGGTGAAGGGGCGCCGCAACGCCTGGCGGTGCCGGGTGTGGACCGGCGGGTCCTCGTCGACGAGGCTGGGGGCGATCTTCACGCCGGAGGAGCCCACGATGTTCAGCGCCGCCTCGCACGGGACCTGGTAGAGCTCGAGGACGTTGGCGGCCGAGAACGTCTCGGTGTCCTGCATGATCTGCAGGATGTCGTCGTACCGGGTGACCACCCACATGTCCAGCTGCGGGCTGTAGAAGACCGGCTCCTCCTTGCGGGCCTTCGCGTAGAACTCGTACATCTCGTTCGCGGCGAGCGGATCGAACGACTCCCCGATGTGCGACACCGGGCACTTCCCGGTGGTGCTGGGAGTGGACTCCGTGCTGGTCATCCTGCAAGACCTCCTCGTCTGCGTGGGCTGTGTCACGAGGATCGGGCCCGCCCCGGCGGGACTCAACGCACATCCCGGCATCCCGGACGACGGCCCGCCGGATCGTCCCGCTGTCCGGGCATCACGACTCGGGGGCAGCAACGGCGGAGGCCCGGCCCCGTGCGGGGACCGGGCCTCCGCCCTTGTGTGGTCACGCTATCCGGTGAGGTCGCGCCCGAAGATCTGCCGTGCGATCACCCATTTCTGGACCTCGTTGGCGCCTTCGTAGATCTCGCCGATCTTGGAGTCGCGGTAGATCGCCTCGACCGGCCCGGCGGCGTCGTCCGCGCCGCGCTGGTAGGTGAACCCCAAGCCCCCGAAGGCCTGCACGGCATCGCGGGCCATGTCCACCGACAGGCGGGTCCCGAAGTCCTTCGCCATCGCGGCCTCCGGCTCCGGGAACGGGACGCCGGAGTCCATCCGCAGTGCCGCTTTGACGTAGAGGTCCCTGGCCGCGGTCAGCGCGGTGAGCCGGTCGGCCATCAGGAACTGCCAGTGCTGCTTGCCCGCCAGCGGGCCGCCGAACGCGTGCCGCCGGGCCAGGTGGGCAGCGGTGTGGTCGAAGGCGGCCTGCGCCATGCCCACGCCCGCCGCGGCGATGCCGATGCGCCCGTAGGTGAGGGTCTGCAGGGCGACCTTGAGACCGCCGCCTTCCTCCCCCAGCAGGTGTTCCGGACCCAGGCGCACGTCGTCGAGGATCACGTCAGCGGTGATCTGTCCCTTGTTGCCGAGCTTGCGGTCGGGCGTCCCGATGGACACCCCCGCCGCCGAGGCCGGCACGACGAACGTCGAGAGCCGTTCGCCGGTGCGGGCCAGCACCACGATCACCCCGGCCACGACGGAGTTGGTGATCCAGCGTTTGCGACCGTTGAGCACCCAGCCGCCTGCCGCCGGGGTCGCCACGGTGGCGACGGCCTGCGGCGACAGGTCGCTGGATGCGGCCGGCTCGCTGGTGGCGAAGGCGCCCACGAATTCCCCCGCCACCAACGGTTTCAGCCACCGCTGCCGCTGCTCGGCGCTGCCCTGGTTGAGGGCGTTGCCGGCGAGGATGCACTGCACGTCGAAGATCGCGGCGACGCTGTTGGAGTAGTAGGCCAGCTCCTCGACGGCGACCGCGGTCGCCAGCGCCGGGTGCGCCAGGCCGTCGCCGCCGACGTCGCGGGAGAACGGGATCCGGTACAGGCCTTCGGCCGCCAGCGCGTCGAACACCTCACGGGGGAACCCGTCGGTCCGCTCGTCCCCGTTGGCGATGTGCGCCGCGACGGGTGCCACAACGCGCTGCGCGACGTCCCTGACGCGGCGCCGGACCTCCCGGGTTTCCTCCGGTGCCAGCAGGTCGTGGTGGAGGCGGTCGGCGATCCGTTCCGGCCCGGCCGTTGCGGTCTTCGGGTCTTCGAGTGTCGTCACTTCAGTTCCCTGATGGTTGTTCGGCCGCGCGGCGTTCGGCGATGGTGCGCCCGCCCGCGGCGTAGTGGGTCAACGGTGTTTCCCGCACGCAGATGCGGATGCTCTCCCCGGGCACGCCGAGGGCGTGGTGGGCCGCGTCGTGCAGCGCGGCGATCAGCGCGCGCACCGTCTCCGGACTGCGGCCTTCGCCGATGGTGACGTCGATGAACGGCATGGTCAGCCTCCCGACACGGTGATCGAGCCGAGGGTGGTGAAGTGGGCGGCCACCCGGGCGCCGGCGCGGACCGGGACCGCGTCGGTCATGCCGCCGGTCAGCACGATCCACCCCGCTTCCAGCGCCAGGCCGCGTTCGGCGAGCGTGTTCGCCGCCAGCGCCAGCGCCTCCGCGGGATGCCCCTGGACGGCGGCGCCGGTAGCCGTGTCGGTGATGTCCCCGTCGACTTCGAGCAGCACGGCTTCGTGGATGAGGTCCACCTCCCGCGGAGCACGGCCGACACCGCCGGTGACGAACAGCCCGGACGACCCGTTGTCCGCGACGACGTCGGGCATCGTGAACTTGAAGTCGGCGTAGCGGCTGTCGATGAGTTCGATCCCGGCGTGCACCCGCTCCACCGCGGCCAGCGCCGTCGCCGCCGTCACGCCCGGCCCGGCGAGCCGGCGCCCCAGGACGAACACGATCTCGGGTTCGGCGCGCGGGTGGATCATCCTCTCCCGCGGCACCGGATCGCCCGCGGGCAGCACCATCGCGTCGGTGAGCCAGGCCAGCGACGGCGAGTCGATACCCATCCGCTGCTGCTTCGCGCGGGAGGTGAGGCCGAGCTTCACCCCGATCAGCGTTTCGCCGCGCTGCCGCCGCAGCCGCAGCGCCTCGTCCTGGATCGCGTAGGCGGTGCGCAGGTCGAGACCGGGCCACTGCTCGGTGATCGGACCACGGGCGGTCGCGGCGCTTTCCGCGCCGAGGAGCACCTCCGCGGCGGTCCGCACGTCCATGCTGGTGCTCACGCTTCCTCCTCGGTGGACAGGACGGCGGTGACAGTGCCGACGCCGGCGATGCTGGTCACCACCGTGTCCCCGGCGTCCATCGGGATCGCCCTGGTCATCGACCCGGGCAGCACGACATGACCGGGTTCGAGCGCGGTGCCCAGCGGGCCGACGGTGTTGGCCAGCCACACCAGCGCCTTCAGCGGCGAGCCGAGCACCGCTCCGCCCGCGCCGGTCGCGGCGACCTGCCCGTTGCGGTACAGCACGCAGCCTGCCATGCGCAGGTCCACATCGGACAGGCGCGAGGGGGTGCTGCCCAGGACCACCCCACCGGAGGAGGCGTTGTCGGCGATGGTGTCGACGATGGAGATGCGCCAGTCCTGGATGCGCGAGTCGACGATCTCCAGCGCGGGCAGCACGCAGTCCACCGCGCGGACCGCGTCGGCGACGGTGACGCCCGGCCCCTCCAGCCGCCTGCCCAGGACGAAGGCGATCTCCGGCTCGATCCGCGGCTGGAGGAACGTCGCGGCCGGGATCGGGTCGTGCTCCAGGTGGAACATGCCCGCGGTCAGGTGGCCGAAGTCGGGCTGGTCCACGCCCATCTGCCGTTGGATCGCCCGGGAGGCCAGTCCCACCTTGTGGCCGCGGACGGTCTCGCCGCGCGCGGTCCACACCCGCACCTGGTGCTGCTGGATCCGGTAGGCGTCCTGGATCGTCGCGTCCGGGTGGTCCTCGATCACCGGACGGACCGGTTTCCCGGTGTCGTAGGCCGCCAGCAGCCGCTCCGCGGCCCCGGCGACCTGGTTGTCGTCCATCAGCGTGTTCCCTTTCGTCGGCGGGCGGGTCTGGGCGCGGCGCCGGTCGCGGCGGCGATCCGGGCCGAGATCCGGCCCCCGGCGGCCACGACCGCGCGCTTGAGTTCGGCCTTGCGGGGCAGGAACCGGCTGGCGGGCACCGTCATGCTCACCGCGGCCACCACGACTCCGCGGTCGTCGGTGACCGGCGCGGCCACGCAGTGGACTTCCGCGACGGCTTCGCCGACGTCGAACGCGCAGCCGGCCACGCGCACCTGGTGGAGTTCGTTGCGCAGCATGGCGGGATCGGTGATGGTCGCCGGGGTGAGCCGGCGCAGCTCCGCCTGCGCGAGCCACCGGTCGAGGTCGGCCGGGTCACGCTGGGCGAGCAGTACCTTGCCCACGGCGGTGCAGTGGGCGTCCAGCTGGGCGCCGACGCGGGCGCCGAGCACGTTCACCATGTGGTTGCCGACGATCTTGTCGACGTAGAGCACCTTGTCGCGTTCCATCACCGCGAGGTGCACGGTTTCGCCGAAGGTGCCGACCAGGTCCTGCAACACCGGCGCCGCCTGAGCACGCACATCGAGCGAGGCGCGCAGCGTTTCGGAGAGCTCGGCGATCCGCCACCCGATCCGGTACCTGCCGCGGGCGGTGGGCGCCAGCAGTCCGGTGCCGGCGAGGCTGGCGAGGATCGCGTGGGTGCTCGACCTGGGCAGGCCGAGCTTTTCGGCGACCTCGGCCACGCCCCACTCGGGCCGCTCCGGGGTGAACAGGTCGAGCACCGGCCCGATCTTCTGGATGGTCTGCAACATGCGATGCTCCGCCTACCGCGCCCGTGCGGCGATCTCGTCCGCTCGCACCTGGGCGGCCGGCACACCGCCGATGCCCCAGTCCTGCGGCCGCACCTGCTCGATCCGGCCACGCACCTGCTCCCGCGGTACTCCGGCCACACCGACCAGCAGGTCGGTGAACCCGGCCAGCAACCGCGCCTGCTGGTCCGCGGGCCGTCCGGTCAGCACGATCGCGGTGAAGTACGCGAGCCCGGAACCGCCCTCGGACAGCACCTCGCCGCCCACCGCGCACCACTGTGGACGGTGTGGGACCACGAAGGCCCGCACCCGCTCGACCGGCGAGCCGAGCACCTCCGCGTATAGCCTGCTCGCCCGCCGGAGCAGGTCGGCCGCCCGCTCGTCGTCGAGCGAGCCGTCTTCGAGGTGGAATTGAACGACCGGCATCAGCCGCGTCCCTCCTACAGAAGTCCCCGGCGAACGCCGCCGTCGAGCGTGAGCACCCCGCCGTGCAGCACCGCGGCCTCGGGGTCGAGCAGCAGCTCGACCGCCCACGCGACCTCGGCGACCGTGGGCAGGGCGCCGCGGGAGGGCTCCCGCTGGTACTGCTGCCAAACCTCCTCGAACGACGTGCCCCGTTCCCGCGCGGCGGAGGTGACCAGCGCACGCAGGCGCGGGCTGTCCACCGGTCCCGGGGCGATCACGTGCGTGGTCACGCCGAGCGGACCGTAGCGGTCGGCGATCTGGCGCATCAGGTTGAACACGCCGGCGTTGACCGCGCCCTGCACCGCGGTGTGCGGTTTCGGTTCCGCGCCCAGCGAACCGGCGAACGCCACGAACCGTGAGCCACTCGTGAGCCGGTCGCGCACCGCGCGGAGCAGCCGGACGAGCCCACCGAGCTTGATCTCGGCCGCCTCGGCCAGTGCTCGCGGCCGGATCGAGTCCACCGATCCGTGCGCGCCGAGGCCCGGGGCGAACACCGCGATGCGCACCGGCCCGGTCAGCGCCGCACCGATCCGCTCGATCGCCGAGTCGTCGGCGATGTCCGCCGCGCACGCGGTGATCAGGGACGCACCGGAGGCGAGCTGGCCGAGCGCCGCGGAGTCGCGCGCCACGGCGACGACCGGGACGCCCCGGCCGGTGAACCGGTTCACGATCGCCGCTCCGAGCGTCCCCGTCGCCCCGACGACCACCGCCTGCCCGGTTGTCACGCCCCACCCCGGATGCGCAACGTCACCGCGCGCGGCTCGGTGAAGAACTCGCGCGAGTACTGGCCGCCTTCCCGGCCCAGGCCGCTGATCCCCTCGCCCCCGAACGGCAGCCGCAGGTCACGCTCGTAGAAGCAGTTGACCCACACCATCCCCGCCTTCCACCGCCGCACCATGCGGTGCGCGCGGTCGAGGTTCGTGGTGAACAGCACGCCCGCCAGGCCGTACGGGCTCGTGTTGGCCAGCGTGAGCGCTTCCTCCTCGGTGTCGAACGGGATGACGGTCTGCACCGGGCCGAAGATCTCCTCCTGCGCGGTGCGAGTGTCGTTGGTCAGGCCGGTGATGATCGTCGGGCGGTAGTAGAAGCCGTCGTCCAGCCCGGTGCCGCGCGCCCGTTCGCCCCCGGTGACCACGGATCCGCCTTCGCGCTGGGCGAGTTCGACATAGCCGTGCACCTTGTCCAGGTGCCGCTGTTCGATCAGCGGGCCCATGATGTTGGCCGGGTTCTTCGGGTCGCCGATCGTGAGTTTCCGCGCGGCCGCGGTGAAGGCGGCCAGGAACTCGTCGTGGATCCCGCGCTGCACGAACAGCCGCGAGCCGGCCAGACAGACCTGCCCGTTGCCGGCGAAGATCGCCTTGACCGACTCGGGCACCGCGACGGACAGGTCGGCGTCGTCGAAGACGATGTTCGCCGACTTGCCGCCGAGTTCAGCGGACACCGGGGTCAGGTTCGGCGCCGCCGCGGCGAGGATCTTCGCCCCGGTCGCGCTGGAGCCGGTGAAGGTGATCCGGTCCACGCGGGGATCGGTGGTCAGCGGGCCGGCGACCTCGTCCCCGCCGAAACCGTGCACGATGTTGAGCACCCCCGGGGGCAGCCCGGCCTCCAGCGCCAGCTCGCCGAAGCGGTGCGCGGTGAGCGGGGTCTGCGGCGCGGGCTTGAGGACCGCGGTGTTGCCGAAGGCGAGCGCGGGCGCGATCTTCCAGGTGGCCAGCATGAGCGGCGCGTTCCACGGGCTGATCGCGGTGACCACACCCGCGGGCGGGTAGAGCACGTAGGACAGCAGGTCGCCGTCGGGGTAGGCGTCGTTGGCCGCCAGCGCCGCGTAGTCGGCGAAGAAGCGGAAGTTGTGCGCCACCCGCGGGATCTCGGCGTGGGTGAGGTGGCCGATGTTCTTGCCCGCGTCGCGGCATTCGAGCTCGGCCAGCTCACCGACGTGCGCCTCGACCGCGTCGGCGACGGCGTGCAGGATCTTCGCGCGTTCCTTCGGCGACATCCGCGGCCAGGGTCCGGTGTCGAACGCCTGCCGCGCGGCTTCGATCGCGCGCACGCCGTCCTTGGCCGAGCCGCGCGCGACGGTGCCCAGCAGGCTGCCGTCGTGCGGGTCCCGGGTCTCGAACGTCCCCCCGTCGCCGCCGGTCCACTCCGGACCGATGAGGTGGCGGACCTCGTGCGCCGTCATGCCCCCACCACCTCGGAACGGCCCGCCAGCTGGGCGGCGACATCGATGATCATGTCCTCCTGGCCGCCGATCACGCCCCGGCGGCCCAGCTCCATCAGGATGTCCCGCTCGGGCACGCCGTACTTCTTCGCCGCCCGCTTCGTGGGGTGGAAGAAGGTCGAGTACACCCCGGCGTAGCCGAGGATCAGCGCGGTCTCGTCGATGATCTGCGGTTGCGTCATCATGGGCGCCATGACCCGCTCGGCGGTGTCGACGAGGGGGAACAGGTCGACCCCGGTGTCGTAGCCGGCGCGTTCGAGCGCCGCGGCCAGCACCTCGGTCTGCGCGTTGCCCGCGCTGGCGCCCAGACCGCGCAGCGACCCGTCGATGTACAGCGCGCCGTTCTCGACCGCGGCGAGCGCGTTGCCGATCCCAACGCCCAGGTTGTTGTGCGCGTGGAAGCCGATGTCCGCCGAGATCGCCTCACGCAACGCCTTGACCCGCTCCCCCGCCCCGCGCGGCACGAGCGCACCGGCGGAGTCGACGACGTAGACCACCTGCGCGCCGTAGGAGTCCAGCTTGGCGGCCTGCTCGGCGAGCTGCGCCGGCGGGAGTTTGTGGCTCATCATCAGGAAGCTCATGACCCGCATGCCGCGCTCGCGGGCGTGCACGATCGGCTGCTCGGCGCAGTCGGCTTCGGTGCAGTGGACCGCCACGCGCACGGTGCCGGCGCCGGCCTCGTGCGCCCGGTCCAGTTCGGTGAGCGTGGCGATGCCGGGCACGTAGAGGACCGCGATGTCGGCGTCGGCGACGGCCTCCACGGCGGCGCGCACGTAGTCCGGGTCGCTGGCGGCGGCGAAGCCGTACTGGATGGACGACGCGCCGAGCCCGATGCCGTGCGCCACCTCGATGGTCCGGACACCGGCCGCGTCCAGGCCACGGGCCACCGCCGCCACCTGGTCGGTGGTGAACTTGTGCGAGACGCTGCTCATCCCGTCCCGCAGGCTCGTGTCGACGAGGTGGATCCGCTGCCCGCCGGTCATGCCGCCGCTCCTTCCCGGGCTGCCTTGCGCGCCACGGCTTCGCCCACCTGGACAGCCGCGGCGGTGATGATGTCGAGGTTTCCCGCATACGTCGGCAGGAAGTCGCCCGCGCCTTCGACGTCGAGCATGACCGTCACCAGGTCGCCGTCGACCTCGACGAGGCGGAGGCGGTAGCCGGGCACGTACTCCTGCACCTTGGCGACCATGTCCCGCACCGCCTGCTCGATGCGCGCCGCGTCCGGCTCCCGGACGCGGGCGTAAACGGTGTCGCGCATGATCATCGGCGGTTCGGCCGGGTTGATGACCGAGATCGCCTTGGCCGAGTCGGCACCGGCGACCGCGGCCAGCGCCCGGCCGGTCTTCTCGCTGAACTCGCTCAGGTTCTGCCGCGTGCCCGGGCCCGCGCTCGCACTGGCGATGGCCGCGACGATCTCGCCGTAGGACACGTCCGCGGCCTGGTCGACGGCGTAGAGGATCGGGATGGTGGCCTGCCCCGCGCAGCTGACCATGTTGACGTTGGGCGCGCCGAGGTGCTCGTCCAGGTTCACCGCGGGCACGACGTACGGCCCGACCGACGCCGGGGTCAGGTCGATCGCCGTGATGCCCGCCTCGGCGTAGCGCGGCGCGGCGGCGGCGTGCACCTTCGCCGACGTCGCTTCGAACACCAGCGCCGGCGCCTCCGGCCGGGACAACAGCCAGTCCACGCCGTCGGCGGACACCTCCAGCCCCATGTCTCGTGCCCGTTTCAGGCCCTCGCTGCCGGGATCGATGCCGACCATGTACCGCGGCTCGATCAGCTCGGACCGGCGGAGCTTGTAGAGCAAGTCCGTACCGATGTTCCCCGAGCCGACGATCGCCGCTTCCACTCGTGGCGCCATGTGCGCTCCGCCCTTCCAGTGCAACTTCGTCCGGCGGTGACATTCCCGTGGCGGCGGGCCCCCGACAACGGCGATCCCGGATATCCGAACAGCGCGCCGCCGCGCCGGAAAGCCGTCCAGGATGGGCGAACCAGTGGTGCCGCGGGCCCGGCCACCGGTTCACCATCGGCCCCAACGCACCGTGGCGAAGGAGAATTCGAGTGAGTGAGCACGACATCCGGCACGAGATCGCGCACCTGGCCCGCGTCGAACTGGTGACCCCGGACCCCGACGGGACGCTGTGGTTCTTCACCGAGCTGCTGGGGATGTACGAGACCCACCGCGAGGGCCAGTCGGTCTACCTGCGCGGCTACGAGGACCCCTACCAGTGGAGCCTGAAAGTCACCGAAGGCCCGGAGCCGCGGATGAATCACGCCGCGTTGCGAGCGTCCTCACCGGAGGCGCTGGAGCGCCGCTACCGGGCGATCAAGGACGGCAACCTCGACCATCGGTGGCTCGACGGCGACCTCGGCTACGGCAAGACGCTGCAGTTCACCTCGCCCGACGGGCACGACCTGCAGGTGGTGTGGGAGGCCGAGAAGTACCAGGCCCCGCCGGAGCTGCGGAGCAAGATCCTCACCCGCGCGTCGAAGAAGCCGCTCAAGGGCATCCCGATCAAGCGGATCGACCACCTCAACCTGCTGGCCAGCGACGTCACCCCGGTCAAGCAGTCGCTGGAGCGGTACCTGGGCTTCCGCACCCGGGAACGGGTGGTCGAGGGCGACGTCGAGTTCGGCGCCTGGCTGAGCACCAACGTCCTCGGCCACGAGGTCGCCATCATGCGCGACAACCTGGGCGCCCACGGCCGGCTGCACCACGCCGCCTTCTACTACGGCATCCAGCAGCACAACATCGACGCCGCGGAGATGTTCCGCGAGTACGACATCACCATCGAGGCGGGCCCGGACCGGCACGGCATCACCCAGGGCGCGTTCCTGTACGTGTTCGAGCCCGGCGGCAACCGGATCGAACTGTTCGGCGAGCCCGGTTACCTGCACCTGGAGCCGGACTCGGAGACCAAGACATGGCTGATGTCCGACATCGACACGGGCCTGGCCATCGGCGGCGCGAAGCTGCCGTGGGAAACGTACTTCACCTACGGCACCCCGCCGACCAAGCCGCTGGTCGAGCACCTGGCCGACGCCCCGAAGCCGCCGGCCCCGGAACCGGCCGTCGTCGGCTGATCCCGGTGCGCGAGGGCCGCGCTCGCCCGGCCCTCGCGCACGAATCCACGGCGGGCGTCAGCGGGCATCGGCGAGGAAGCCGGCCAGCGCGTCGGCGACGGCGTCGGGTTGCTCGTCGGGGATGAAGTGCCCGGCGCCGGTCACGACGATTCCGGTGGTGTCCTCGGCCCAGGGCTGAGGGAGGCGGCCGAAGCGCGCAGGCCACTGTCGGCGGCGACGGCCGCGGCGTCGTGGTCGAGCTCGGCGTCGTCGAACGTTTCGGGAGACAAGGCCTTCGCGGTCAGGAACCAGCCGATGTAGTCCCGTTCGCGGCCGGCGAGCAGCACCTCGGGCAGATCGGGCACGGTGTGGCACGCGAACTGCCAGGTTTTCCACGCCCGATCCGGATCGGTGGGAATCGTCTCCGGGAGCGTGATCCCGCGTATCCCGGCGTCGAGCAGTGCGACCCGGTGCAGGTGGGTCTCGAAGCCGAGGGCGAGGGAGAACGCGACCCACGCGCCGATGTCGCGAGTTCGTCATCGGGAAGCGGCCTGCCATGATCCGGCCACCTCATGTCTCCACCTCCCTTCGTTCGCGGCGCTGGGCCCGAACCAATCAGGCCACCTCATCGGAGCCGGCCCCGTTGCCGGCCCGACGAGCCAGGTCACCGCTTGACCACGTAGACGTGCGACGCGGTCTGCGGGCGGAGTTCGGCGGTCTCCCCGCCGGTGCCGACGAACACCCCGTGGGGTGACGACCTCACGCTCACGACCGCGCCGGGCCGCACCCCGGCGCGCCGCAAACTGTTCAGGAGCCGGGTGTCCGCTTGGATCCGCTCCCCGATGCGGTGCACGAGCGCGCTGGCACCGCTCGGTCCTGGCTCCAGCGCGCTGAGGCTGAGCGTGGTCTCGTCGACATTGCCACTCGTTCCGCCGAGTTCCTCCAGGCCCGGGATGGGGTTGCCGTAGGGCGACGCCGTCGGATGACGCAGCAGCTCCAGGAAGCGGCGTTCGACGGCCTCGCTCATCACGTGCTCCCAGCGCGCCGCTTCGGCATGGACGTGCTCCCACTCCAGCCCGATCACCTCGACCAGCAGGCACTCCGCGAGCCGGTGCCTGCGCAGCACACGTGTGGCAATCCGCCTGCCCTCCGCCGTCAGCTCGAGGCGCCGGTCGGCGGCGACGTGGAGCAGGCCGTCGCGCTCCATGCGAGCGACGGTCTGGCTCACGGCGGGGCCACTCCGGTGCAGGCGCTCGGCGAGGCGCGCTCGCCTGGGGACCACGCCTTCCTCCTCGAGCTCCAGGATGACGCGCAGGTACATCTCCGTGGTGCCGATCCGTCCGGACATGCTGCCCGTCAAGCGGGGATTTCGGCGGTGGCGATCAGGACCGCGCGGCCGAGGGTGTGCCCGGACATGGTGAAGCCGAGGACGGCGGGCGTGGCGTCGGCCGCGACGCCCACGGACTCCACGTCGAGGGCGTGCACCACGACGAAGTAGCGGTGCGGCCCGTGCCCGGCGGGCGGCGCGGCGCCGATGAAGCGGGCCAGACCGGCGTCGTTGCGCAGCTGGAAAGCGCCCGCGGGCAGGCTCGAACCGGAGTCGTCGCCGGCACCCTCGGGCAGCTCGGTGACCGCGGCGGGAATGTCGGCGACCGCCCAGTGCCAGAAGCCCGAACCGGTGGGAGCGTCGGGGTCGTAGACGGTGACGGCGTAGCTCTTGGTGCCCTCCGGGGCCCCGCGCCAGGACAACTGCGGGGACACGTCCTTCCCGTCCGGCACTCCGAAGAGGCCGGAGTACTGCTCGCGCGACCAGGCGGCACCGTCGGCGACGGTGGTGCTGGTGAGCGTGAAGGAGGCCACCTCCGGGAGGCGGGCGAACGGGTCGTTGGCGCTCATCGCGTCATTCCTCTCAGACCGTGTTGGCGGCGCACTTCGCCGCACGAGATCGATGATAGCACGAATAATCGATTATCAGCTAGATCGTCTATGCTTAGGGCATGGCACCCACATCCCGGGCACCGGGGAAGCAGATGCTCTCCGAGCAGGTCTACGCCCACCTTCGGGACGCGATCATGCGCGGCGAGCACGGCCCCGGGGCCGCCCTCAAACCACAGGAACTCGCCCAGCAACAGGGCGTAAGCCTGGCGGTCGTGCGGGAGGCGCTCGTGCAATTGGTCGGCGACGGGCTCGCCGAGCGGCTGCCCAACCGCGGCTTCGCGGTCGTGACCTTCTCGGACCGCCGCTGGCAGCAGATCGCGGAAGCCCGCCAGATCGTCGAGCCGTCCGTGCTGCGCATGTCCATCGAACGCGGAGACCTCGACTGGGAGGCCCGTGTGCGAGCCGCCCACCACCGCCTGGCCCGCACCCCGGTGTGGGCGCCGGAGGAGGGCGAGTACTACAGCAGCGAGTGGTCGGAGGCTCACCGGGTCTTCCACCGCACGCTGCTGGAAGGTTGCGGCAACCCGGTCCTGCTGGAGACGTTCGACCGGATGTGGACGGCGAGCGAACTGGCCCGGCGCTGGTCGACGCAGCGCAATCCCGATCGGGACGGCACCGACGAACACCGCCGGCTCGAGGAGGCGGCGCTGGCCCGCGACGCCGACACCGCGGCCGAGCTACTGGCCCGGCACGTCGCCATGACCGCGGCCGCACTCGACGGCAGACAGGAGCCCGCGCGGGGAACCTGACGAACGGGCGCCCCTTGCCCCGAGCGGCAGGAGCGGCGACAGCCACAAAGGACACCCCGGCGGACCTCCCCTTCGCGGGGGAACGCGACATGTTCGCGCCAGGACGTCCTGTCCTTCCGGATGACCGTTCCGCACACCGGAAGGAAGATCAGTGGTCGTTCAACAGTTGAAGCGCGCGGGGATGCTGACCCTGGCCGCGTCCGCGATGGCGGGCGGGTTGGTGTTCACCGGCGCGGGCACGGCGTCGGCCGCGCCGTTCGTCTGCACCGGCCAGGTTTTCCTGGCGCAGGCGGTGAACAACAACACGCAGGGACAGCTCTACGGCGGCACCTTCGGCGAAGGCAACATCACCTTCAGCCCGATCGGGGCTCCGGCGATCGACAACTACAACGCGATCGGTTACAACACGGTCGACAACTACCTCTACGGCATCCGGGGCACCAACGGCGGGCTGTGGCGGATCAACTCCGACGGCACCGCGACCGGTTTCGGCCCACCGGCCGGGCTGCCCGCGCCCGGCACCGTCGTCAACGGGGTGACGATCACCGGCTACAACGTCGGTACGTTCGACGACCAGGGCAACTTCTACGTCACGATGGGGACCGCGCCGTACATCTGGGTCGTCAACCCCGTGACGAACAGCGTGGTCAAGCGCATCGACCTCAACGGCAGCACCTCGTACGCCGACTTCGTGTTCGCCGACGGCTACCTGTGGGGTGTCGCGACCAACGGCACCGTCACGCGGGTCAACCCGAACACCGGCGCGGTCGAGAACTTCAACGCCGGTCTGCCCGCCGGGACCTTCGGCGGCGCGTTCGCCTACGGCAACGGCGACCTCGGCATGTACGAGAACAACGGCACGCTCTACCGGCTGCAGGTGACCAACCCCGCCTCGGCGAGCCCGGCCTTCCAGATCATCTCCACGCAGGCGGGCCCGGCCTCCGGCGGCAACGACGCGACCTCGTGCGTCGCGCAGCCGACGGACCTGGGGATCATCAAGGACGGTCCGGCGCAGGTGAACAACGGTGAGACCGTCACCTACACGCTCACGGTCCTGAACAACGGCCCGGGCACGTCGACCGGCTACACCGTGACGGATTCGATTCCCGCGGGCCTGACGAACGTGACGACGAGTTCGCCCGGCTGCGGAGTGGCGAACATGGTGCTGACCTGCACCGGCGGCTCGCTCGGTGTGGGTGACAGCACGACGATCACGGTCTCCGGCACGGCCGACGGCAGCGTGGAGACCCTGTTCAACACCGCGAAGGTGCGGGGCAACGAGGAGGATCCGAACCCGGACAACGACAACTCGAACACGGTGACGACCGTGGTGGTGCCGATGTTCGCGGCGCCGCTGGCGGCGGGAGCGTTGGCGCTCGCCGGTGGCGGTTTCGCGCTGCGCCGCCGCCGCAACAGCGTCCGCTGACCTCAGTCCCGGGGCTGCCGCCTCCTGCCTTCCGGAGGCGGCCGCCCCAAACAACCACAAACGAAAAGCAACCCTGAACAACACAAACCAAAAAACAAAAAAATGGTT
>NZ_JBEXTX010000069.1:0-44797 GCF_040614175.1 Amycolatopsis sp. NPDC006131 | reverse complement strand
CGCCGGGAGATCACCCGCGCCGGGAGATCACCCGCGCCGGGAGATCACCCGCGCCGGGAGATCACCCGCGCCGGGAGATCACCCGCGCCGGGAGATCACCCGCGCCGGGAGAGTCACCCCTCCGCCGGGGGATCACTTCGCGGGGGAAATCACCCGCGCCCGGCGGCTTCCTTCGCGCCGCGCACGGCGAGCTTGTCCGCGCGTTCGTTCTCGGGGTGTCCGGCGTGCCCCTTGACCCAGTGCCACTGCACCTCGTGCGCGCCGATCGCCGCGTCCAGGCGTTGCCACAGGTCCGCGTTCTTCACCGGCTCGCGGCTCGCCGTCTGCCAGCCGTTCGTCTTCCAGCGCGGCATCCACTGCGTGACGCCGTTGCGGACGTAGCTCGAGTCCGTGTACACCCGCACCACCGAGGGCCGCGTCAGCGCCTCCAGCGCGCGGATCGGCGCCATCAGCTCCATGCGGTTGTTCGTCGTCGTGCCGGGCTCGCCGCCGTAGAGCTCCTTCTCGTGCCGTCCGTAGCGCAGCACCGCGCCCCAGCCGCCCGGCCCGGGGTTCCCGCTGCACGCGCCGTCGGTGTAGATGTCCACGACCGGCCCGTCCTCCTGCAC
This sequence comes from Amycolatopsis sp. NPDC006131, assembly GCF_040614175.1. Lineage (NCBI taxonomy): Bacteria > Bacillati > Actinomycetota > Actinomycetes > Pseudonocardiales > Pseudonocardiaceae > Amycolatopsis > Amycolatopsis sp. NPDC006131. Next base: position 44,189 of record NZ_JBEXTX010000069.1, on the reverse strand, counting down.
GCGCGGAAGCGTAGCAGCGGCAACGAATCGTTCACCCCACGGCCACACCCGATCAAGTAACTTCCGCGCCCCGGCCGCGACTCCAGGAGGAGGCCCTCCGGACTCACCCGCGGGAGTGGATCATGCGTTACCGGCCCATCGGCAGCGATCCCCTGGACGGGCGGCTCGGCCGCTACATCCCGGACGACTGGCGCCACCTGGAGAACTACCCGATCACCGCGCTGCCGGAGGTGGACCGCCCCAGCGCCGTGCCCGTGGTGATCGGCGTCAACTGGTACGAGGCGTTCGACGAGCCGGAACGCGACGAGCGGTCCGGCGAGATCTTCATCGGCCACCGCCGCGACCTCGGCGCCATCCGGGGCGGGCACTGCGTCTGCCTGGAACCGGGCGGCAGCCCCGACACCGACGACTGGTACCGCTTCTACGACCAGGGCAGCGAGGGCGCGTGCGTCGGTTTCGGCTGGTCGCGCTGCATGACCCTGCTGAACAAGGGCCTGTATGCCGCGCGCTGGCTGTGGGACCGCGCCAAGGAACGCGACGAGTGGCCGCAGACCAACCCCGGCGACGACGAGGGCACCTCCGTCCGCGCCGCCGCCGAAGTGCTCGTCGCCGCCGGTCATGTGGACTGGCAGGAGGACTTCGCCAGGGACGACTCGGGCGAGCGCGCCGGCTACGAGCCGGACGTGGCCGACGGAATCCTCGCGTTCCGCTGGGCGACCTCCGCCGCGGAGGTGCACCAGGTGCTCGCCAACTCGCGCGCCGACGAGCTGAACGCCGTGCCGATCCTCAACTCCTGGGGCGGCAACTACCCGCACCGGGTGTGGATGCCCGACGAAGTCCTCGACCGGCTCATCGGCGAAGACGGCGAAGTCGCGATCCCGACGGACCGCTGACATGACCGCCTACCCGGACCGCGACGCGGTCGAGAAGCGCGTGCACGAGCGCGAGGACGAACGCCTGCGCAAGATCGCCATCCTGGCCGAGCCGTTCGGGCTCGCGAAGGCCGACGACCCCGGCCGGGTCGCCACCCGCATCGACCGGCTGAGCCGGTCCCGCCCGGACGTCCGCCCGGTCGACCCGGTTGCGATCGCGGAGGGGGAGGAGGGCGCGCTGCGCGACGCGGGCACCGTGCTGGAGCGGATCATCCGCACCGACGACCTGCTCGGTGTCGGCTACCTCGAAGGCGGGGTGCGCGCGGCGAAGGCGGTGGGCCGCATCTCCATCCGCGACGACCGCGGCCGCCTGCGCGGCTACGGCACCGGATCGCTGGTGTCGCCGGAGCTGCTGCTCACCAACCACCACGTGCTCGCCGACGCCGCGACCGCCGCGTGCAGCGTCGTCGAGTTCGACTACCAGGACGGCGCCGACGGCCTGCCGTTGCCGGTGCGGCTGTTCGCGCTGGACCCGAAGCGGTTCTTCGCGGCCGACCAGGGCCTGGACTTCGCGCTCGTCGCGGTCCGGGCCACCGCCGCGGAACTCGCCGCGTTCGGGTTCAACCGGCTCGTCGAGGCCGAGGGCAAGGCGATCGTCGGCGACTACGTGACGATCGTGCAGCACCCGAACGGCGAGCGGAAGCAGATCGCGTTGCGGGAGAACCGGATCGTCGACGTGCTGGAGCGTTTCCTGCACTACGAGACGGACACCGAACCGGGCTCGTCGGGCTCGCCGGTCTTCAACGACCAGTGGGAGATCGTGGCGCTGCACCACGCCAGCGTCGCCGCGCCGCGGCAGGGCGAACTGGGCGGCGTTGTCAACGAGGGGGTGCGCGTCAGCCGCCTGCTGGCCGCCCTGCGCGCCCGCACGTTCCCGCCCGCGCAGCAGGCCCTGCTGGCCGGCGTGTTCGGCGAGCCGTCGCCGGTGGTCGCCGCGCCCGTCACCGAGGCCATCCGCATCGACCCGGACTACGGCAACCGGTCCGGTTACGACCCGGATTTCCTGGCCGGGCACCGGGTTCCGCTGCCCGAGCTGTCCCCGGACCTGGCGCCGCTGGCCGCGGTGAACCGGCAGGCCACGAGCGAGCCGAAGCACGTGCTGCCCTACCACCACTTCAGCGTGGTGCTGAACAAGCAGCGCCGGCTCGCGTTCTTCACCGCGGTCAACATCGACGGCGCCACGAGCGTCCGGTTGCGCCGGGAGAAGGACAAGTGGTCGCTGGATCCGCGGGTGCCGGAGGAGGAGCAGACCGGTGAGCCGGTCTACGCGGACAACCCGCTCGACCGCGGGCACCTCGTGCGCCGGCTCGACCCGGCGTGGGGGCCGTCGCGGGAAGCGGCGAAGTCGGCCAACGACGACACCTTCCACTTCACCAACTGCACGCCGCAGCACGAGGACTTCAACCAGAACCGCACGACGTGGGCGGGGCTGGAGGACTACGTCCTGGAGAACGCCGACAACCGGGACCTGCGGGTCAGCGTCGTCACCGGCCCGGTGTTCGCCGCCGACGACGACCAGTACCGGGGCGTGCAACTGCCGCGGCAGTTCTTCAAGGTGGTGGCGATGGTCCGGCAGGACGGCAGCCTGTCGGCCACCGGCTACCTGCTCAGCCAGGAACAGCTGTTGCAGGGCCTGGAGGCCGCGGCCGAGTTCTCCTACGGCGCCTACCGCACGTTCCAGGTGCCGGTCCGGCGCATCGAGGACCTGACCGGGCTGTCGTTCGGCCCGCTCCGCGACGCGGATCCGCTGGGGCAGCAGGAATCGGCGACGACCGCGAAGGAGGTCGGCGGGCCCGCGGACCTGGTCCTCTAGGGCGTCACGCCCGCGGCGTCACCAGGGCGCCCGCCCGACGTTCTGCTCCGCGACGTGCCGCAGCACGATGTCCTCGGCGGGCTCGTCGGCGGCGGGCAGGCTGTGCAGCATCCCCGCCGCGCGCAGCGCGCGTTCGACCGGGCGGGCGCCGGTGCCGGTGACCCGCAGGGCGGCGCCGCGGCGCGCGGCGGCCTGCTGGGTCTCGACGAGCACCGTCAGCCCGGCCGTGCCGAGGAAGGTGACCTCGGACAGGTCCAGCACGAGCAGCGTCACCGGCCCGCGCAAGCGGTGCCCGATGACCGCCGACAGTTCAGGCGCGGTGGCCAGGTCGACGTCGCCGCCGACCTCGACGAGCAGGGTGTGCGGCGCGGGCTGGGACACGTCGACCGTGAACGCGCCGGCGTCCGGGGCCTGGGTCGATCGGGGAACCGGAATGGCCCCCTGCGTGACGGGGGCGGAGCGGGTTTCCGGAGAAGCCATGAGCACGGCCTCCACACTGCGCGGCGAGCGCCTGTCGGATACGTCAAGACGGCTACCTGCTCAACCGCAGGCCCGATGCTACCCCCGCGGCACCACTTCTGCGAGGCGCCCAGGTCAGCGGCCGGCGAGCTGGGCGGCCGCGGCGTGCAGGCCGGTCAGCGCGGCCTCCTCGTCGAGGCGGCCGGGCACGAACAGCACGCACGCGCTCGCCACGCGGCCGGCCCGCAGCGAGACGGGCACCGCGAGCGCGCCGATGCCGGCCAGCACCTCGCCGGTGGTGCGCACGTGGCCCAGCTCGCGGGCCAGGGTGACCTCGGGCCGTTCGTTCGGGCGCGGCGGGAGCGCGGCGAGCAGGGCGAGACCGGGCGCGCCGCGCGTGATCGGGTGGCGCACACCCGGCCGGTAGGACACCGGGCCTGCCGCGGCCGGCGGTTCGACGGTGACCAGCGTGAGCGCCTCCTCGCCGTGGGGGACGGCGAGGAACGCGACGGTCCCGGTGGCCTCGGCGACCGGCGTGAGCGCGGAGTGCGCCAGCGACTGCAGGTCCGAGCGCACGGCCGAGGCGACGGTGAGCACGGCCAGGCCCACCTCGTAGCGGCCCGCCGCGTCGCGCTGCAGGTAGCCGTGCGCCTCCAGCGTGCACAGGACGCGGTAGGCGATCGACCGGTGCAGGCCGGTGACCTCGGCGATCGTCGCCGTCGTGCACGGGGCGTGCTCGGCGACGGCCTCGAGCACGGCCAGTCCCCGTTCGAGTGTTTGCAGCCCCGCGCCGCCGACGACCTTGCCTTCTGCCATGCCGCCCTCGTACTGTTCTCTCAGAAATAGAACTCTCTGCTCGATAATAGAGTAAGGACAGCGTCGTGACCACGGTCGGCATCGTCGGGGCGGGCATCGCCGGGCTGCACCTCGGCCTGGCCCTGCGTGCCGCCGACGTCCCGGTCACGCTGTACGCCGACCGGCCCTTCGACGAGCTGGCCGCCGGTCCGCTGCTCAACACGGTCGCCCACCACCACCCATTGCTGGAACGCGAGCGGGCGCTCGGCGTGCACCACTGGCCCGCGGCGGAGTTCGGATACCGGGCGCACCACCACTGGATCGGCGGCCTCCGCTTCACCGGCCGGTTCACCCACCCGTCGTGCGCCGTCGACCACCGCCTCTACCTGCCGCGGCTGGCCGAGGACCTGGCCGCGCGCGGTGGGCACGTCGAGGTGCGCGAGGCCGGCCCGCGCGACCTGGGCGCGCTGGCCCGGCGGCACGAGCTGCTCGTCGTCGCGTCCGGGCGGGGCGCGCTGAGCGGCCTGTTCCCGCGCCGCCCCGAGCACAGCCCGCATGACGCGCCACGCCGGCTGGTGTGCGCCGGTCTGTACACCGGCATCGCGCCTGCCGAACCGGCCGCGGTCACCATCGGCGTCGCGCCGGGCCAGGGCGAGCTGCTGGAGATCCCGCTGGTGTCCCGGCACGGCCCGGTCACCGCGCTGCTGTTCGAGAACGTGCCGGGCGGCGACCTCGCGGTGCTGAACGAGCTGTCCCCGGCGGACGATCCGGCGCTGTTCCGCAAGACCGTGGTGGAGAAGCTGCACGAGCACCACCCGGCGACGGCCGAGCGCCTGCTCGGCGACTTCGCCCTCACCGACCCGCGCGACCTGCTGCAGGGCGCGGTCACGCCCGCGGTGCGGGAGGACTTCCTGTCGCTGGGCGACGACAGGTTCGCCCTCGCGCTCGGCGACGCCCACGTCGTCGTCGACCCGGTGATGGGGCAGGGCGCGAACATCGCCGCCTACAGCGCGGCCGTGGTCGCCGCGGAGATCGCCGCCGAAACCGTCTACGACGAGGTGTTCTGCCGCCGGGTCGCGCGGGCGCGCGAGGAGGTTCTGCTGGGCGCGTCGGCGTGGACGAACCTGGTGCTGGACCCGCCGCCGTGGCTCGGCGAGCTGTGGCGGGGCCTGGCGGACGACCCGCGCCGCGCGGACGAGTTCACCGACAACTTCGACCACCCGGACCGGCAGTGGCGCGCGCTGGCCACCCGGCGCCGGGTGCGGGCGTTCCTCGACGGAAGCTGACCGGGAGAGCGGAGGACAACGTGGTCCACACAGCGACGAAGATGCTGAGCACGCGGGCGGCGCCCGGCGGCGAGAGCGTCGACTACTGGCGGCACGTCATCTCCGACGCGTTCGTGCCGCTGGAGGCGGCCGCGCCGGAGCCGTCGTTCCGCGGCGAGGTGCGCATCGACCGCCTCGGCTCGACCTTGGTGTCCAGAGTGGACGCCGGTCCGCACCGCGTCCGCCGCACGAAGGCGATGATCGGCGCGAGCGAACGCGGCTACTACAAGCTGGGCCTGCAGGTGCGGGGCAGCTGCCTGCTCGTGCAGGACGACCGGGAGGCGCTGCTCGGGCCAGGCGACTTCGCGTTGTACGACACCGACCGGCCCTACACGCTGGCCTTCGGCGAGCCGACCTCGATGGCGGTGTTCATGTTCCCGCGCGAGCGGCTGCGCCTCGGCGCCGGGGGAGCGCGGCAGGTACTGGGGCAGCCGATCCGCGGCGACGACGAGCCGGGTTCACTGCTGTCGCCGCTGTTCCGCCGGCTGGTGCGCCAGCTGGGCGGCGCCGCGTCGCCGATCCCGCTGGCCGACGCCGTGCTGGACCTGCTGGCCGCGCTGCTGACCGAACAAGCGGGCGCGGCGCCGGATTCGCTCGTCCTGCAGGCCCAGTCCTACATCGACACGCACCTGTCCGATCCGGACCTGTGCCCGGATTCGGTCGCCGCCGCGCTGCACATCTCCACCCGGTACCTGCAAAAGCTGTTCGCCGAGCAGGGCACCGGTGTCGCGAGCTGGATCCGCACCCGGCGGCTGGAGCAGTGCCGCCGCGACCTGTCCCGGCCGGAGCTGACCCGCCCGGTGAGCGCGGTGGGCGCCGCGTGGGGCCTGCCGGACGCGGCACACTTCAGCCGCGCCTTCAAGGCCGCTTATGGGCTCAGCCCTCGGGAGTTCCGCGCCCAGGCGCTGTCCTGACGCCCGGCCGTTCGCGAATCGTCAAGAAGCGTTCGCCTGAGGGAAAGACCGGCAGGGCCGCGCCGCGCAGGATGGTCCCATGAACCTGACCGGGCAACTGCTCATCGGCGGCGAGTGGACGGCCGCAGCGGGCGGAGGCGTATTCGAGACCGTCGACCCGGCCACCGCGCGGCCCATCGGCACGGTCGCCGACGCGCGACAGGCCGATGTGGACAGTGCCGTCGCCGCCGCCCGCGCCGCGTTCGAACCGTGGCGCCGCCTCAGCCCCGCCGCCCGCGCGCGCATCCTGTGGCGCGTCGGCGACCTGATCGACGAGCACGCCGACGAACTGGCCGCGCTGGAGACCCGCGACCAGGGGCAGCCGATCGGCATCGCGCGGAACGTGTCGGTCGCCGCGGCCGCCGAGCACTTCCGCTACTACGCGGGCTGGGTCACCAAGATCGAGGGCGAGACCTCGCCGGTGTCCGTCCCGGACGTCCTCCAGTACACCCGCCGCGAGCCGGTCGGCGTGTGCGCGCTCATCACGCCGTGGAACTTCCCGCTGATGATCGCGTCCTGGAAGCTCGCCCCGGCGCTCGCCTGCGGCAACACCGTCGTCGTCAAGCCCGCCGAGCAGACCCCGCTCACCACGTTGCGCCTGGCGCGGCTGATGGTCGACGCCGGTGTCCCGGCCGGCGTGCTCAACGTGCTCACCGGCGGCCCGGAGGCCGGCCGCGCACTGGTGGACCACCCGGACGTGGACAAGGTGTCGTTCACCGGCTCCACCGACGTCGGCCGCGAGATCGTCCGCGGCAGCGCGGGCAACCTCAAGCGGGTGTCGCTGGAACTGGGCGGCAAGGCGCCCGCCGTCGTCCTGCCCGACGCCGACCTGCCCGCCGCGGTCCAGGGCTGCTTGCAGGGCGCGCTGCTCAACTCCGGCCAGGTGTGCGCCGCCTACACGCGGTTCTACGTGCACAGCTCCCTGGTGGACGAGTTCGGCGACCGGCTCGCGCGGGCCGCCGAGAAGATGGTCATCGGCCCCGGCCTGGACCCCACGACCCAGCTGGGCCCGCTCGTCTCGGCCGACCACCTGTCCGCTGTGGACACGGCCGTGCGCAAGGCCGCCGCCGAGGGCGCCCGCATCGCCACCGGCGGCGAAACCACCGGCAGCGACGGCTACTTCTACCGCCCGACCGTCCTCACCGGAGTCACCGACGACATGGCCGTCGCCCGCGACGAGATCTTCGGCCCGGTGCTCGCGGTGCTGCCGTTCGACGACACCGACGAAGTGGTGCACCGCGCCAACGACACCGAATACGGCCTCGCCGCGTCCGTGTGGACCCGCGACGTCAGCGCCGCGCACCGGCTCGCCGACGCCATCCGCGCCGGCACCGTCTTCATCAACATGCCCAACCCCGTCGACGCGGCGGCGCCGTGGGGCGGGTTCAAGTCCAGCGGGTGGGGCCGCGAGATGGGCAGGCACGCCATCGAGCTGTACACCGAGATCAAGAGCGTCTGGACCCACCTGTGAGGAGAGGAGCGACCATGCCGAACATCGGCATCATCGGCGCCGGGATCGCCGGCCTGCAGCTGGGACTGCTGCTGCGCAAGCACGACGTCCCGGTGACGATCTACACCGACAAGACCGCGGCCCAGCTGGCCGGCGGGCGGCTGCTCAACAGCGTCGCCCACCACGCGCCGACGCTGAAGCGCGAGCGCGAGCTGGGCATCGACTTCTGGCCGGTGGACGAGTACGGCTACTCCTGCCACCACCACTACGTCGGCGGTCCCGAGCCGATGTCCTGGCGCGGCGACTTCGCCGAGTGGTCCAGCGCCGTCGACTACCGCCTCTACCTGCCCAAGCTCACCGAGGCGTTCGAGGAGCGCGGCGGGCGGCTGGAGGTCCGGACGCTGCAGGCCGAGGACATCGAGCCGATCGCCGACCGGCACGACCTGCTCGTCGTCGCCGCCGGTCGGGGTGCGTTCGCCGCGTTGTTCCCGCGCCGCCCGGAGCTGAGCCCGTATGACGGGCCGCAGCGGATCCTGTCCGTCGGCCTTTACCAGGGCATCACCTACTCGGAGCCGAAGGGCGTCACCATCAGCGCCTCGCCCGGGCACGGCGAGCTGCTGGAGATCCCGATGTACGGCAAGGACGGGTTCACCACCGCGCTGCTGTTCGAGAACGTGCCGGGCGGCGACCTGGAGATCCTCGGCCGCCAGTCCTACGACGCCGACCCGAAGGCGTACGAGCGGCTCGTGCTGGACAAGCTCGCCAAGCACCACCCGCAGACGTTCGAACGCGTCGACCCGGCGAGCTTCGCGCTGACCGGCCCGCTGGACATCCTGCAGGGCGCGCTGACGCCGACCGTGCGGCAGGACTACGCGAAGCTGCCGAACGGCAAGTTCGCGCTGGCGATCGGCGACGTGCACACCGTGGTCGACCCGGTCGTCGGGCAGGGCGCGAACTCGGCGTCGCACTCCGCGTGGGTGACCGGGCACGCGATCCTGGAGGACTACGGGTTCGACGAGCTGTTCTGCCAGGACGTGGCCGCGCGCCGCGCCGACGTCGTGCTGGGCGCGGCGAACTGGACCAACCTGATGATCGGCCCGCCGCCGGAGCACCTGCTGCGCCTGTTCGGCGCGATGCACGCGGACAAGGCGATCGCCGACGAGTTCACCAACAACTTCGACTACCCGGACCGGCAGTGGCGCATCCTCGCCACCGCCGAGCGCACGAACGAGTTCCTGGCCCGCCACGCGAAGGCCTGAGGAAGGGAGTTTTTCCGCATGTACCGGCTGACCGTGTTGTACCCGCCGCCGGCGGACCCGGAGCACTTCAAGCAGTACTACGTCAGCACGCACCTGCCGCTCGCGGCGCAGCTGCCCGGCCTGCGGGCCATGCGGTACAGCTTCGACGTGGCCGCGATGGGCGGGGAGAGCCCGTACTTCGCGATCTGGGAGGGCGAATTCGACTCGGCGGAGGCGATGGCCGCGGCGATGTCCTCGGAGCAGGGCCAGGCTGTGGCCGGGGACGTGCCGAACTACGCGACGGGCGGGGCGCAGATCCTGCACTACGCGCCCGTCGAAGGCTCGTGACCGTGGGCGTGGCGACCGACCCGCGCCGGTTCCGCACGGCGATGGGCCGGTTCGCCACCGGGGTCACGGTGATCACGACGCGGACCGCCGAGGGGCACGTGCACGGCATGACCGCGAACGGGTTCCTGTCGGTGTCGCTGGACCCGCCGCTGATCCTGGTGTCGCTCGGCGCGTGCACGATGGCGCGGCACCTCGAGGCGGGCGACCGGTACGCGGTGACCGTGCTGTCCGCGGAGCAGGAGGAGGTGTCCCGCCACTTCGGCGGGCGCCCGTCCCTGTCGGTGGAGTTCGCGTCGGAGGGCGCGTACGACTTCGTCCCCGGCGGCCTGGCGTTCATCGGCTGCCGGATCGTGGACCGCCACCCCGCCGGGGACCACACGCTGTTCCTCGGGGAGGTCGAGCACCTGGCCTACCGGGACGGCGCACCGCTGCTCTTCTACACCGGCTCGTACCGGACACTGCACGCCGGCCTGACGGAGGACGTGTTCTTCTACTGAGCGCGACCGCCGGCTGGGCTTGACGTTTCAGCCGGCGGTTCCGGCGGTGCGTTCGCAGACGCTGCCCCACCACACGAAATCCCGTGCCCGCGTGGCGGCCACAAGACGCTGCCTGTTCCGCAACTCGGTGGATTCCTCTCGCGCAGCGCTGCTCGGCCTGTCCCCGCCGTCGAACTGCACCACCAGGACTGCGCGGAACTCGAGTCCTTTCGCGCGGTGCACGGTGCCGATCTTCAGCCGGTCGTCGGGGGCGCCGGTGTAGTCCTCGAGGGGCAGGGTCGCGATTCCGGCCTCGTGCAGGAGTTTCCGGCACCGAACAAGGTCCCGGTGGTGGAACACGATCAGGGCGGTCTGCCCGAGCGGCGCCGGCATGGTCGCGATCTGATCCAGTAGCGCGGCGGGAAGCTCGGCGGCGGGGCCGGACCAGGACCGGCACTCACCTCCGCCGTTGATCGCCTCGACCTGGCCGAGAACGACTCCCGGCCCGCCGTCGAGATCGTCGACCTCGTTGGTCGCGTCCAGACCCCGCGCGAAGTCGAGCACACCCCTGCGGTTGCGGTAGTTGACCCGGACGACCTCACCTCGTCCTTGAACCGGGATGCCGGCGTCGGAGAGCCGCCAGCCGCCCGGGTAGACCTGCTGTTGCCCGTCGCCGACGAGCAACAAGCGGTTCGGTCCATCACCGGCCAGACGTCGCAACAGCCGGAGCCCGGTCAGGGTGATGTCCTGCACCTCGTCGACGGCGATCGCGGCGTAGCCCTGGGCCAGGGGCTCCCGGCGGAGTTCGACGTCCCCGAGCTGAATCATGTCGTTGTAGTCGTGCAGGTCGCGCTCGGCGAGTTTGGTCTGGTAGGTCTCGTAGAGCTCCCAGACGAGCTCCTTGTGGCGCGCGTCCAGCCGCAGTTTCCGGCCTCGCCGGGGAGCGTGGAGGTATTCCTCGAACGTGGTCAGCCCTCGGCCTTTGATGACGCGATCGACCTCTGCCCGCCAGTAGTCGATCGACGGTTCGAGCTCCCGCAGGCTCGCGCGGTGCACGGTCCAGGCACGGGCGAAGGCCGTGTTGATGCCGCGGGTGCTGACCCGGACCGCACGTCCACGGGACTGGAGGAAGCGTCGAAGCCAGGCGTGCAGATGCAGGAACTCGACGCGTTCGGCGACTTCGGGCGCGAGCCGCCGGAAGGACGCCGCGTGCACGGTGGGAAGATTCCGGACGAACGTGGTGAACAGGAGCGGCCCGGTGCTGTTCCGCGCGAGGCGGCGCAACCTGTGCAGCACCACCACCGTCTTCCCGGTTCCGGCCGGACCGCTGATTCTGGCCGGCCCGTTGTAGTCGCGAGCCACGATCGCGTGCTGGTGCGGGTGCAGGAACGTCAGCCAGCTGTCGAAGGGGCGTGCTTGCGCCGCTTCGACCTCGTTCTCCGCGAGGCTCGCCGCATCGAGCAGACCGGCGGTCTCGGGCCGCGCCTCGGGCGGGTCCACCGCCAGGCGTGCGTAACCGGAGAGGAGATCCCCCGCCTGCCGTGCGACGACGCCCACCTGACGCCGGGTGAGGTGCGCGTCTTCGCGGCGGAACAACCGCGCGAGGTCGGTCTCCGGCAGCGACCAGTGCGGCCCGGCCGCCCGGGCCGTTCGCCCCGCGCCCGTCCCAGGGCCGACGATGACGCGATGAATCGCGCTGACCGGCACGACTCGTCCACGTTGGTCTGCAATGCCCGCGCAGCGTTCTTCGGCGTAGCGGAACACCGTCCGCGCGGTCTGCTCGCGCACGCGCTCTTCAGTGATGATCAGGGCAAAGATGCCGTTGGCGTTGATGAGGAACGCGTCGGGCCTGTTCCCGGCGCGTTCGTGCAGGTTTTCGCGGACGAAGAGGTGCGCGTTTCCCACCGTGCGGGCCAGTAGCGCGCCGAGGACCCTGCGTGGCAGGGAATCGAGCCGGGGGAAGCTCGACTCCAGCAACCGGACCGATTCCTGATACACGCGGCGTTCGGCGTGCTTGCTCAGGTTCACGCGTTCTCCCGAAGTCGCCACTTACCGCATGCACGCTATTACGCTGCGCGCTGGTCAGCGCTCGAATCTCGAGGCTTCACTCGGATGGCGCAGGAGAATGTCCGGGTTGAGCGCGGACGTTCCGGGCGGGCGAAGTCGGCCGCTTGCCGGCTGGGCGCGGCCCACCGCGGGGACACGTACCCAAGTGGAGGGCGCAGGTGGATGAGGGGCGCGCCGACGGGGACGCGCCCCTCATCTGCCCGATGAATTGCGGTCGGGCGATCACCAACCGCGCTCGCGCCACTCCGCCAGCTTCGGCCGCTCCGCGCCGAGCGTCGAGTCGTCCCCGTGGCCCGGGTAGAACCACGTCTCGTCCGGCAGCCGGCCGAACACCCGCGTCTCCACGTCGCCCAGCAGGGACTGGAAGTCCTCCGGCGAGTTCGTCTTCCCGACGCCGCCGGGGAACAGCGAATCGCCCGTGAAGAGGTGCGTGCTGCCGTCCGTGTCGCGGTACAACAACGCGATCGAGCCCGGAGTGTGCCCCCTCAGGTGAATCACCTCGAGCGTGCAGTCACCCACCGTGAGGGTGTCGCCGTCCTCGACCAGAAAGTCCGGGGGGACCGGCAGCACCGAAGCGTCCAACGGGTGAGCCGCCGTGTTCGCTCCGTACGCGCCCGCCACCGCGCCCAGCGCTTGCCAGTGGTCGGCGTGCTGGTGGGTGGTCACGATCGTGCGCAGCGCGGGACGGTCGGGCCCGTGACCGATGAGGTCCGAGATCCGCTCCGGGTCCGCCGCGGCGTCGATCAGCAGCGCCTCGTTCTGCCTGCGACAAACCAGCAGGTAGGCGTTGTTGTCCATGGGGCCGACCGACAGCTTGGTGATGGCCAGCCGGTCCAGCACGCGCCGGGCCGCGTCCCCGCCCGGCTCCACGTGGCCGGTGTAGTCCTCTACGACGTTCACGCCGCCAACCGTAGTCGCCGCGCCACATCGCGTTCCACCCGTTCAGGTTGGTCTCGGATCGGTAACGTAGGCTCCGAGCGTCCCCGAACCCGATCTTGCGAGACGCCCCGAGACGTGCCGAGCTTCCTCCCCGAGAACCCCCGCGCCAGCACCCGCCGCATCAGCTGGGACGCCGTCCGCGTCCTGGCGGTCCTGGCCGTGATGCTGGGTCACATCACCCACCAGGGCCCGCTGGCCCACACCGAGCTGAACGACTACCCGGTCAAGGTCACCGCCCAGTTCGGCGCCGCGATCCTGATGGTCGTCTCCGCGTTCTTCGTGTGCCAGACCGTCCGGCGCGGCGACAGCGGGCGGTGGATGTGGAAGAAGGCCGCCCGGCTCGTCCCGCCGTACCTGGTCGCGGTGCTGCTGACCTACTTCGTGATGCGCTGGGCGGACGCCTCGTTCAACGGCCAGGAGTTCGGCAGCCACTGGTGGGACAAGCTGTTCGGCCCCACCACCGACGGCGTGGCCTGGGCGAGTTCCTGGTACGTGCCGGTCGGCTGGGACCTCCTCGTCAACCTGACCATGATCCAGGGCTGGCACCAGGGGTTCATCTGGCTCGACGGCTCCTACTGGACGCTGCCCGTCCAGCTGATGGTCTTCGCCGGCGCCGCGCTGCTGTGGTCGCGCACCCCCTGGTTCCGGTCGCCGCACGCGGCGCGGCACGCGAAGCTGCTCGCCTGGGCGATGGTCGTCGTCCCGCTCGTCCTGCGGTTCTGGGTGTTCGGCGTCACGAACCCCTCACCGTGGGCGTTCGCCGTCGTCTTCGGGTTCGGGCTGCACCGGCTGCACGCGTTCGCCGCCGGCGTCGCGGTGTGGCTCTGGTCGCGCGACCGGTTGTCCACGCCGCACCTGGCGCTGCTGCTCGCCGCCGTCGTCGCCGCGCAGGACCTGCACCTCTACCCGTTCCACGTGGCGTTGCCCACGGACCCGTCGCGGCTGCCCTCCATCATCGGGTTCGCGCTGGTGCTCGTCCTGGTGTGCGCCGCGGCGAAGGGCCCGGACTGGACGTTCCTGCGCCCGCTGGCGCCGGTCATCGGCTGGTTCGCCGGAATTTCCTACGGCGTGTACCTGTTGCACCAGGAGCTGGGCTACATCCTGGCCAAGGCGCTGCAACTCGCGGGACTGCCGGGCTGGGCGCGGCTGCCGCTCGTGCTGGGGGCGGCGATCGGCGCCGGGTGGCTGCTCACGAAGTTCGTCGAACGGCCGGCCCACCGCTGGCTGACCACGCCGCGCGGCGCGACCGCGCCGCCGCCCCGGAGGGCTCCGGACGACCTCGTCCGCGAGGAGCCGACCGGTCCGGCTCCGGTTTCTGTCGGTGGGTCGTCCTAGCATGGATGCGGCTGGCTGATCCGGCCGTCACATTCCAGGGAAGGGACCTCATCCGTGGCTGATCGCCTCGTTGTTCGCGGTGCGCGCGAGCACAACCTCCGCGGCGTCGACCTCGACCTGCCCCGGGACAGCCTGATCGTGTTCACCGGCCTGTCCGGGTCGGGCAAGTCGAGCCTGGCCTTCGACACGATCTTCGCCGAGGGGCAGCGGCGGTACGTGGAGTCGCTGTCGGCGTACGCCCGGCAGTTCCTGGGGCAGATGGACAAGCCGGACGTCGACTTCATCGAGGGCCTGTCGCCCGCGGTGTCGATCGACCAGAAGTCCACCTCGCGCAACCCGCGCTCCACCGTGGGCACCATCACCGAGGTCTACGACTACCTCCGGCTCCTCTACGCGCGCGCGGGCAAGCCGCACTGCCCGCAGTGCGGTGAGCCGATCAGCAATCAGACCCCGCAGCAGATCGTTGACCAGGTGCTGGCCATGGAGCAGGGCACCCGGTTCCAGGTGCTCGCGCCGGTCGTGCGCGGCCGCAAGGGCGAGTACCTCGACCTGTTCAGCAACCTCCAGCAGCAGGGCTACTCGCGGGCGCGCATCGACGGGCAGGTGTACCAGCTCACCGACCCGCCGAAGCTGAAGAAGCAGGAGAAGCACCACATCGGCGTCGTGGTCGACCGGCTGACGGTCAAGTCCTCGGCGAAGCAGCGGCTGACCGACTCGGTCGAGACCGCGCTGCGCCTGGCGGACGGGCTGGTCGAGCTGGAGTTCGTCGACCTGCCGGAGGGCGACCCGCACCGCATCCGCGGGTTCTCCGAGAACCTCGCCTGCCCGAACGGCCACCCGCTGGCGATCGAGGACCTCGAGCCGCGCTCGTTCTCGTTCAACTCGCCCTACGGCGCGTGCCCGGAGTGCACCGGCATCGGCATCCGCAAGGAGGTCGACCCGGAGCTGGTGGTGCCCGACGACGAGCTGTCGCTGGCCGAAGGCGCGATCGCGCCCTGGTCGGGCGGGCAGAGCGCCGAGTACTTCCAGCGGCTGCTGGAGTCGCTGTCGGAGACCATCGGCTTCCGCATGGACACGCCGTGGCGCAAGCTGCCCGCGAAGGCGCAGAAGGCGGTCCTGCACGGCGTCGACGAGCAGGTCCACGTCCGCTACCGCAACCGCTACGGCCGCCAGCGCAGCTACTACGCGAGCTTCGAGGGCGTCATCCCGTTCCTGGAGCGGCGGCTGGACCAGACCGAGTCCGAGTACATGCGCGAGCGGTACGAGGGCTACATGCGCGAGGTGCCGTGCCCGGCGTGCCAGGGCAGCAGGCTCAAGCCGGAGATCCTCGCGGTCACCCTGGAGCACGCCGAGCGCGGCGAGCGGTCGATCGCCGAGGTGTGCGCCCTGTCCATCGAGGAGGCCTCGGAGTTCCTCGACGGCCTCAAGCTGGGGCAGCGCGAGGCGATGATCGCCGGCGCGGTGCTGAAGGAGATCCAGGCGCGGCTGCGCTTCCTGCTCGACGTCGGCCTGAACTACCTGTCGCTGGACCGCGCGTCGGCCACGCTGTCCGGTGGTGAGGCCCAGCGCATCCGGCTGGCCACCCAGATCGGGTCCGGGCTGGTGGGCGTGCTGTACGTGCTGGACGAGCCGTCGATCGGCCTGCACCAGCGTGACAACCGCCGTCTGATCGACACGCTGACCAGGCTGCGCGACCTGGGCAACACGCTGATCGTAGTCGAGCACGACGAGGACACCATCCGCGCCAGCGACTGGGTGGTCGACATCGGCCCCGGCGCGGGCGAGCACGGCGGGCACATCGTCCACAGCGGACCGTTCGCGAAGCTGCTCAAGAACAAGAAGTCGCTGACCGGCCAGTACCTGTCCGGGCAGGAGGTCATCCCGGTGCCGGCGATCCGGCGGCCGGCGAACAAGAAGCGGCAGCTGACCGTGGTCGGCGCGCGTGAGCACAACCTGCGTGGCGTGGACGTGTCGTTCCCGCTGGGCTGCCTGGTGTCGGTCACCGGCGTGTCCGGGTCGGGCAAGTCGACGCTGGTCAACGACATCCTCGCGACGGTGCTGGCGAACAAGCTCAACGGCGCCCGCCAGGTGCCGGGACGGCACACCCGCGTGCGCGGCCTGGACCACGTGGACAAGCTGGTGCGCGTCGACCAGTCGCCGATCGGCCGCACGCCGCGGTCCAACCCGGCGACCTACACGGGTGTGTGGGACCACGTGCGCAAGCTGTTCGCGGCCACCACCGAGGCGAAGGTGCGCGGCTACCAGCCGGGCCGGTTCTCGTTCAACGTCAAGGGCGGCCGCTGCGAGGCGTGCGCGGGCGACGGCACGATCAAGATCGAGATGAACTTCCTGCCCGACGTGTACGTGCCGTGCGAGGTCTGCAAGGGCGCCCGGTACAACCGCGAGACGCTCGAGGTGCACTACAAGGGCAAGACGGTCTCCGACGTCCTCGACATGCCGATCGAGGAGGCCGCCGAGTTCTTCGAGCCGATCAAGGCGATCCACCGGCACCTGCAGACGCTGGTCGACGTCGGCCTCGGCTACGTGCGGCTGGGCCAGCCCGCGCCGACGCTGTCCGGCGGCGAGGCGCAGCGCGTGAAGCTCGCGTCCGAGCTGCAGAAGCGCTCGACCGGCAAGACGGTGTACATCCTCGACGAGCCGACCACCGGCCTGCACTTCGAGGACATCCGCAAGCTGCTCGGCGTCATCAACGGCCTGGTGGACAAGGGCAACAGCGTGATCGTGATCGAGCACAACCTCGACGTGATCAAGACCTCCGACTGGGTCATCGACCTGGGCCCGGAAGGCGGCTCCGGCGGAGGCACCGTCGTCGCCGAGGGCACGCCGGAGCACGTCGCCACGGTCGAAGGCAGCTACACGGGCAAGTTCCTGCAGGAACTGCTGAACTGATTCGGGCGCGCCGCGCGGCCGGCCAGCCGTGCGGCGCGTTCCCGGCCGCGTCCGGACAGTGCGGTGCCGGGCGCACCGGCACCGCGCCGGGCTGGTGACCGTCGTGGGCGGCGATCCGCTCCTGGCTCGCCGGACACCGCCGTACGCCAGGCGGTGCGGGCCGGTTCGGAGCTGCCGAAAAGCCCGGCGGCGCGGTCCGGCACGGTGTCGCGCCTCGCGCATCCGCCTGCCGGCGCTCCCGGCACGCGGCCAAGCGTGCCGGGCCGGTGAACTGCGGAGCACGCCCTCTCGTGTCAATGGGATGACCCGGTCGCCGTGCACCGGGCTCGCACCGCGGGAGGTGCCCGATGACCCGCCTGCTCGTCGCCGTGATCGTGGCGGTGTTCGCGTCCGCGTGCGGCCCGGCTGCGCCGGAGCGCCCGCCCGCCGATCTGCGCGTCGCCGTCATCAGCGGGCTCGGGGAGGTCGTCGCCGACGACCAGGGCCGCACGCTCTACCGCTTCGAGCTGGACAGCGCGTCACCACCGGCGAGCAACTGCGCCGGCGCCTGCGCGACCCTGTGGCCGCCGGCAGCCGCCGGTGCCGCCGCGCCGACCACCGACGGGATCGACCGCGCGCTCGCCGGGGTTCTCGTCCGCCCGGACGGCGTGCGGCAGCTCACGCTCGGGGGCCGGCCGCTGTACCGCTACGCCAACGACACCGCACCCGGCCAGGTCAACGGCCAGGGCGTCGACGGCACCTGGTTCGTGGTCGCCCCGTCCGGGGCGAAGGTGACCGCCACCCCCGCCGACGGCGGGTCCGGCTATTGATCTTGGCGGATACTCGATGGCATGCGGGTCAACGCCTACCACTTCCGGGACACCTGGCTGCTCTCCGCGCCCGCGTGCGCCGTCTTCGAGGTGGTCACCGATGTCGCCGGGTATCCGCTCTGGTGGCCGGACGTGCGGGAGGTCACCCGGGTCGACGAGGACACCGCTCAGCTCGTCTGCCGCGCCGCGCTGCCGTACGCGCTCGTCGTTCGCATGCGCCGGGCCGAGCAGGATCCCGATCGCGGCCGCCTGCGCGTCCACCTGACCGGCGACCTCGAAGGCTCGCTCGCGGCGGTCGTCCTGGGCAGGCCGGGCGGCACCCGGCTGGAGATCACCCAGCGGGTCCTCGCCACGAAACCGCTGCTGCGCACCCTCTCCCCGCTGGCCCGACCGGTGTTCCGCGCCAACCACGCCCTGATGATGCGGCGTGGCCGGCGCGGACTCCAGCACCACCTCAGCGCAGCGGGTGCGCGCTGAAGAACCGCAGGATCACCGGCGTCGCGTCGATCACCGACGGGACGTCCGAATCCGGGTTGGGCGCGGTGCTCGGCCAGTCGTGGCCCAGGCCCTCGACCCGGTAGTGCACGACGTCCGCATCACAGGACCGCCACCGCTCGACCCGCACCCCGTCGCCGAGGTCACGCACCACGGGTTCCGGGGCGCACCCGTCGCGCGACGCCCAGCCCGCCAGCCAGTCCGGAATGGACGGCAGCCCGCGCGCCGGATCGCCAGCGTAAGGAATTGTCGTGTCCGCGGTGCCGTGGAAGTCCAGCACCGGCGCCGGCCGCGACGGGTGGCACTCGCCGCCCTGCGGGTAGAACGCCCCGGACACCGGCGCGAACGCCGCGATCCGCCCGCTCAGCCGGCAGGCCAGCACCCCGGTGAACCCGCCGCCGTTGGACTTGCCCGCCGCGAACACGCGCCGCGGATCGACGCACAGCTCTCGCTGCACCTGGTTCAGCAGGTCGCTGGTGAACAGCACGTCGTCCGCGGCGGCCGAGTACGGCGCGCCCGTCCACGCGCTCTTCCCGTCGGTCCCGGTCAGACCCTGCGGGTAGACCGCGATCACCGACCGGCCGGAGAAGCCGGACAGCTCCTCCTGGTACTCGGCGGTGCGGCCGTGCCCGTGGAAGGACAGGACCAGCGGATCCGGCCGGTCGGGCCGGTAGTCCGCCGGAACGTGCAGCAGATAGCTGCGCGTGAGCCCGCCCGAGGTGACGGTGCGGGTCACGCTCTGTCCCGCCGGCACCGGTGCGGGGTGGCCGCAGCCGGCGGAAGGCACGGGAAATCCGACGATCCCCGACGCGGTGGCGGCCGGAGCGGCCAGGAGTGTGCTGGTGATCGCGGCGACCACCGCGATCACCAGCCGCCGGGCGCGCATCAGACGCCGGCCTTCACGGGCTCCCGCGCCGGCTCGGCCGCGGGGTGGTCGTCCACCAGCGTGGTCTCGTTGAACGGGTCCTGCCCGGACAGCACCCGCTGGGCCCGCGACCGGTCGAACTCCTTGGTCCAGGACCCGATGACGACCGTCGCCACGGCGTTGCCCGCGAAGTTGGTCACCGCGCGCGCCTCGGACATGAACCGGTCGATGCCGAGGATGAACCCGACGCCGCCGACCAGATCCGGCCGGTGCGACTGCAGCCCGCCCGCCAGGGTCGCCAGGCCCGCGCCGCTCACGCCGGCCGCACCCTTCGACGCGATGATCATGAACACCAGCAGGGAGATCTGCTCGCCGACGGACAGCGGGCTGCCCTGCGCGGTGGCGATGAACAGCGTCGCCATCGTCAGGTAGATCGCGGTGCCGTCCAGGTTGAACGAGTACCCGGTCGGCACCGTGATGCCGACGACCGGCTTGGACACGCCCAGGTGCTCCATCTTCGCGATCAGCCGCGGCAGCGCCGACTCCGACGACGACGTCGACACGATCAGGATGAACTCGCGGGTGAGGTACCGCAGCAGGCTGAAGATGTTGATCCGCGCGCCCAGCCACAGGATCGCGCCGAGCACGATCACCACGAACAACGCGCACGTGACGTAGAACCCGACCATCACCACCGCGAGGCTCTTCAGCGCGTTCCACCCGGTCGCGCCCACCACCGCGGCGATCGCGCCGAACGCGCCCACCGGCGCCGCCCACATGATCATCGACAGGATGCGGAACACGAGCTTCTGGATGTGCTCGATGCCGCGCAGGATCGGCTTGCCCGCCTCACCCATCTTCTGCAGCGCGAAGCCGGCGAGCAGCGCGACCAGCAGCGTCTGCAGCACCGAACCCTCGGTGAACGACGACACCAGCGAGGTCGGGATGATGCCGAGCACGAAGTCGGTGGTGCCCTCGCTGCCCTTGCTGGCCTGTTCCTGCGCCTTCGCGATCGACGACGGGTCCAGGTGCAGGCCGCTGCCCGGGTGCAGCAGGTTGCCCACGATCAGGCCGATGGCCAGCGCGAACGTCGACATCACCAGGAAGTAGCCGATGGCCATCAGGCCGACCTTGCCGACCTTCGCGGCCTTGGCGACCGACCCGATGCCGAGCACGATCGTGCAGAAGATGATGGGGGAGATCATCATCTT
This sequence comes from Amycolatopsis sp. NPDC006131, assembly GCF_040614175.1. Lineage (NCBI taxonomy): Bacteria > Bacillati > Actinomycetota > Actinomycetes > Pseudonocardiales > Pseudonocardiaceae > Amycolatopsis > Amycolatopsis sp. NPDC006131. Next base: position 23,769 of record NZ_JBEXTX010000069.1, on the reverse strand, counting down.
GATCAGGTTCACGAACCCGGTGCCGAGCCAGGCGAGGCTCTTGCCGAAGCCGGGGAACAGGATCCCGACCGCGACACCGAGGACGACCGCGGCGATGACCGCGAGGTAGAGGTAGTGCATCCGGTCGCGGCGCGGCTTCGCGCCGGCCGGTGGTGCCGTAGGCAACGTTGCCTCCTGTGGGGACGTGACGCGCCCAGTCCGGCGCAGTTCGCGTGGAACTATCGGCCACGGGTATGACCGCGGTCACCGTTGTGTTCATAGAGTTCGCGGCGCGACCGGCGTCCCCGGGCGGCCGGCCCGGCCGGTGTGCTGGGATGGCGGGGTGCGGATCACGAGCAGGCGCTGGAGCCTCGCGCGGCAGCTGCTCCTGCTGCAGGTGGCGGGAGTGGCCGTGCTGGTCGCGGTCGGGGCGCTGCTGGCCTACTTCGACGCCGCCCGCGCGGTGGAGGCCCGCGCGCAGGACAAGGTGGTCGCCATCTCGAGCACCCTCGCCGACTCGCCGACGGTGCTCTCCGCGTTGAGACTGCCCGCTCCGAGCACCGAACTGCAACCCTTCGCCGAGCAGGTGCGGCGCGACACCGGGGTCGACTTCATCACGATCATGGACCCGGACGGCATCCGCTACACCCACCCGAACCCGGAGCTGATCGGGCAGCGGTTCCTCGGCACGATCGACGTCGCGCGGCAGGGCCGGGTCTACACCGAGACCTACACCGGCACGCTCGGCCCGTCGATGCGCGCGGTGGTGCCGGTGTTCGACGCGGAGCGGCGCGTGGTCGCGCTGGTGTCGGCAGGCATCAAGGTCGACGCCATCTCGGCGGCGCTGGCGCAGCGGATCTGGACGCTCGCCGCGGTGGCCGGCGCGGCCCTGGTGGTGGGCATCGCGGGCAGCTACCTGGTCAGCAGCAGGCTGCGGCGGCAGACCCGCGGTCTCGCCCCGGCCGAGCTGAGCAGCATCTTCGCCTACTACGAGGCGACCCTGCACGCGGTGCGCGAGGGGCTCGTGCTGGTCGGCGCGGACGAGCGGGTGGTGCTGTGCAACGACGCCGCCCGCGAGCTGCTCGGCCTCGGCGCGGACCCGACCGGCAAGCCGGTCACCGAGCTGGGGCTGCCGCCGAGCCTGGTCGGAGCGCTGCGGGGCCAGGAGCCGCGGCGCGACGAGATCCACCTGACCGACGTGCGGGTGCTGGTGGTGAGCACCGCGCCGGTGCGGTCCCGCGCCCGCGCGAAGGACCACGGCACCGTCGTCACCCTGCGTGACCACACCGACCTGCAGCTGCTCACCGGCGAGCTGACCACCGCGCGCGGGCTCGCCGAGTCGCTGCGGTCGCAGGCGCACGAGGCGGCCAACCGCCTGCACACGGTGGTGTCCCTGGTGGAGATGGGCCGCACCCAGGAAGCGGTCGAGTTCGCCACGGCGGAGCTGGAGATCGCGCAACGGCTCACCGACCAGGTCGTCGGCGCGGTGTCCGAACCGGTGCTGGCCGCGCTGCTGCTCGGCAAGACCGCCGAGGCCAGCGAGCGCGGCGCCGAACTGGTGCTGACCGAGGACACCGCCATCGAGGACACCGACACCGGCATCGAGCCGCGCGACCTGATCACCGTGCTGGGCAACCTGATCGACAACGCGATCGACGCCGCCATCGAGGCCGCGGGTGAGCGGCCGGAGCGGCCGCGGGTCACGGTGACCGCGAAGATCGAGGGGGAGGAGCTGCTGTTGCGGGTCGCCGACAACGGCCGGGGCGTGCCGGACGAGGCGCGGCGGCGCGTGTTCGAGCGCGGCTGGACGACCAAACCGGACGGTCACGGACTGGGCCTGGCGCTGGTCGGGCAGGTGGTGCGGCGCAACGGCGGACGGGTGGACGTGGCCTCCGGCGAGGGCGCGGTGTTCACCGTGCGGCTGCCGGTGCGGCAGGAGGTGCCGCGGTGATCCGGGTGCTCGTGGTCGAAGACGACCCGGTCGCCGCCGAGGCGCACCGGACCTACGTGGAGCGGGTCGCCGGGTTCACCGTCGCCGCGGTCGTCCACTCCGGCGCGGAGGCGCTGCGGTTCTTCGAGCGCGACACCGCCGACCTGGTGCTGCTCGACTTCTACCTGCCCGACACGCACGGCCTCGCGGTGTGCCGGGCGTTGCGGGCCGCGGGCAACCTGGTGGACGTCATCGCGGTGACCTCGGCTCGGGACCTGGCGGTGGTGAAGGCCGCCGTGTCGGTCGGGATCGTGCAGTACCTCATCAAACCGTTCACCTTCGCCTCGCTGCGGGACAAGCTCGACCGGTACGCGAAGTTCCGGGAAAGTTTCGGGGAAACCGGCGAGGTCGGGCAGTCCGAGGTGGACCGGGCGTTCGCGGCGCTGCGCTCGCCGGTGGCGACGGCCCTGCCCAAGGGGATGAGCGGGCAGACCCTGGACGCGGTGGTCTCGGCGCTGCGGGACGAACCGGACGGGCTGTCCGCGGGCGCGGCCGCCACCGCGACGGGGGTGTCCCGGGTGACCGCGCGGCGGTACCTGGAATACCTCGCGGACAACGGACTCGCGCGACGAGAGCCGCGATACGGACAGGTCGGGCGGCCCGAGGTTTGGTACCGGGCCGTGACGTGAAGGACGCTACGATCCGCGGCATGAGCCAGCCTTACCAGCAGCAGCCGCGGTTCCCGATCCTGCTGTCCACTATGAACGATTTGCCCGGCTACCGGGTCGTGCGCGTGTACGGCGAGGTGTTCGGGCTGACGGTGCGCAGCCGGAACATGTTCTCCAACCTCGGCGCCGGCTTCAAGGCGATGGCGGGCGGCGAGCTGAAGGGCCTGTCGAAGCTGCTGTCCGATTCGCGGTACGAGGCGCTGGGGCGGCTCTGCCAGGAGGCGATGGCCTTCGGGGCGAACGCGGTGCTGAGCATGCGCTTCGACTGCAACGAGATCGCCCAGACCGCGAGCGAGATCGCCGCCTACGGCACGGCCGTGTACGTGGTGCCCGACGGCACGGACGCAGGCGCGCAGCAGCAGGCCGCGCAGCAGCAGTACCAGCAGCAGCCCCAGACTCAGCAGGCACAGGGGCAGCAGGGACAGGGCCAGTTCCAGCAGGGCTTCGCGCCGCAGCAGTGACCGCGGGCGCCGGCCCGGCCGTCATCGCGGCCGGCCCGGCACGCCCGGCCGCCGCTGCCACGGTCGCGGCCCGTCGAGGGGCCGGTACTCCACGCCGAGTGCGTCCAGCCGCGGCAGGTGGTGCTCGGCCAGCCGCGTGTGGAACTCCGCGCCATCGCGTTCGGGCGGGCTCCACACGACCTCGGCGAAGGCGCACAACCGCGGGAACGTCGCGTAGTCGACCCGCCGCACCGAGTCCAGGTGCTCGGTCCACACCTGCGCCTGCGCCCCGAGCACCCCGGACGGCGGTTCCCAGCGGTGGACGTCGGCCAGGGTCCGCACGAACCCGACCGGGATGGGTTCGTCGTCGCCGTCGGCCTGCCGGTGGTCGAGGTACACCGCCTGCTCGGGACACGCGACGACCTGGCACCCGGCGTCGATCGCCCGTGCCACCTGGGTTTCGTCCCGCCACGCGCCGATCACGGTGCCGGCGGGCAAGGCGGTCCCGGCGTCCAGGACCTCGTCCCAGGCGTGCGCCCGCCGGCCGCGCGCGTGCAGGTGCTCGATCATCCGCGCGGTGAACTTGCCGTGCTCCGGTGTGGCGCCCGGCGCCTCGTCCCCGCCGACGCCGATCACCTCGGACGGAAAGATGTCCAGCACCTCGTCGAAGACCGCACGGAAGAACTCCACAGTGGACTCCGACGGGTCCAGGAGGTCGGTGCTGACGCCCCACGACGTCCACACGTCGAGCTCGCGCCCGCCGCCCAGCTCCGGGTACGCGGCGATCGCCGCGCGCGAGTGGCCGGGCACGTCGATCTCGGGCACCACCGTGATCGCCCGCGCTGCCGCGTAGGCGACGATCTCCCGCAGGTCGTCGCCGGTGTAGAACCCGCCGTGCGGCCGCCCGTCGCGCTCCTGGCCGTCGTGGCGGCCGACCATCGACTCCCGCCGCCACGACCCCACCTCGGTCAGTCGCGGGAACGCCGGGATCTCCACGCGCCAGCCCTGGTCGTCGGTGAGGTGCAGGTGCAGCACGTTCAGCTTGTGCGCGGCGAGCAGGTCGGTGAACCGCAGCACCTCGGCCTTGGTGCGGAAGTGCCGCGCCACGTCGAGCAGGCAGCCGCGCCAGGCGAACCGCGGGTGGTCCACCACCGTCCCGCACGCCAGCTCCGCCGTCCCGCGCAGCGGCACGGCGCGGAACGCGTCCGGCCCGATCAGCTGCCGCAGCGTCTGCCGCGCGTAGAACTCGCCCGCGGCGTCCGGCGCCTCGATCAGCACCCCGTCCGGCCGGATCGTGAGCCGGTAGCCCTCCGCGGGCAGGTCCGCCGTCCGCACCTCGACCGGCGCCGGCCACCGGCACGTCCCGGGCGCGGCGGTGACCGACACCGGCCGGGGGAGCAGCGCGGTCAGCGGGATCACCCCTTCACCGCCCCGGCCATGCCGCCGACCAGCCTGCGCTGCACGAGCACGAAGAACACCAGCACCGGCACGGTCATCAGCGTCGAGGACGCCATGATCGCGCCCCAGTCGTTCTCCTCCGGTTTGAAGAACACCAGGATCGCCTGCGGCAGCGTCTGGTTCTCCGAGCGGGAGATGATGAACGTCTTGGCGAACAGGAAGTCGTTCCACGCGTGGATGAACGACAGCACGCTCGTCGCCACGAGGCCGGGCGCCACGAGCGGGAACAGGATCTGCCACACGAACCGGAACCGGCTCGCCCCGTCCACCTTCGCCGCCTCCTCGAGTTCGGCGGGCACCGCGGCGACGAAACCGCGCAGCATCCAGATCGCGAACGGCAGGCTGAACGCCAGGTGCACCAGCACCAGCGAGCCCAGCTCGTTGAGCCCGAACGCGGGCGCCACCTGCCCCACCGAGCGCATCAGGAAGAACAGCGGGATCGTCAGCGCCTCCACCGGCACCATCTGCGCGACCAGGAGCATCACGAGCAGCACCGTGCGGCCGCGGAAGCGGAACCGGGTCAGCGCCACCGCCGACAGGAAGGCGAACAGCAGCGACAGCGCCACCACGACGAGCGCGACCACCAGGCTGTTGAGGAAGTACCGGCCGAACCCGGACACGGTCAGCACCCGCTGGAAGGAGTCCAGCGACGGTGCGAACGTCCACGGCGCGGCCGACTGCACCTCGCCCGGTGGTTTCAGCGCGGTCAGCACCATCCAGTACAGCGGGAACGCGACCACGGCGGCGACGAGCACGGTGACGATCTCGGCGAGCGTGCGGCCCGGTTTCCGCACCCGCGTCGTCATGCCAGCCCCGCCCGCTGGGACCGGACGTACAGCCCGGTGACGGACAGCAGCAGCACGGTCATCACCACCCCGATCGCCGCGCCGAGGCCGTAGCGCGAACCGGCGAAGGCCTGCTGGTAGGCGTAGACGTTGAGCACCAGGTTCCGTCCCGCGACGCCACCGCCGCTGGTCATCACGTAGATCTGCGTGAACACCTTGAAGTCCCAGATGATCGACTGCACGGTCGCGATCAGCAGCATCGGCCGCACCATCGGCAGCAGCACCGAGGTCGTCGTCCGCCACGCGCCCGCACCGTCCAAAGTGGCCGCCTCGACCACTTCGGCGGGCACCGCGCGGATCCCGGCGTACATGGTCACCAGAACGAACGGGAACGAGCACCAGATCACCTCCAGCGCCACCAGCCCGAACGCGCTGGTGGTGCCGAAGGTCCAGGAGTGCCCGGCCATGCCGCCGAAGCCGAGTGACGCGAGTGCCTCGTTGACCAGCCCGAAATCGGCGTCGAAGAGGAACAGCCAGATGTAGGACCCGGCCACCGCGGGTGTCGCCCACGCGCCGAGCGCGGCGAGGAACAACAGCGTGCGGGGCACCGCACGGACCTTGCTCGCCAGCACCGCCAGCCCGGTGCCCGCCACCAGGCTGCCCACCACGCACACCGCCGCGAACACGACGGTCTTGGCGAGCACGGTCCAGAACGTGGCGCTGCCGAGCAGTTCCACGTAGTTCGCCAGCCCGAGGAACCGCAGCGGCGCGTTGCCCGCCGCCTCGGCCTGCCCGTAGTCGTAGAACGAGATGACGACGAGCTGGTAGATCGGGTAGGCCAGCACCACCAGCAGCAAGATCGCGGCGGGGGCGAGGTAGCGGACGGCGGCGGGGCCGTCCCCGCGCCTGCGGCGGCGCGGGGACGGTGCGGGCGGCGCTGTCGGCGCCTCGGGCGCCAGCAGGTTCGGGGTGGCCACGTCAGCCGCCGAAGGCCTGGTTCATCGCCTCGTTCGCGGCCGCGAGCGCGGCGTCCGGGCTCTTCTCCCCGGTCGCGATCTGCTGCACCGCGGTCGGCAGCACGCCCTGCGCGTCGATGCGCGACCAGGCCGGGCTGGACGGCACGAACTTCGTGCCCGCCTTGAGCGTCGCCACGAACGGCTCCAGGAACGGGTCGCTCGCCGCCACCTGGTTCTGCACCGCGGTCAGGGTCGGCAGGTTGCCCATCGCCTCGTACATCCGCGCCTGGTACTTCGCCCCGGCGAGCAGTTCGGCGAACTCGGTGGCCAGGCTGCGGTGGCTGGTCGCGCGGAACACGCCGAGCAGGTTGCCACCGGCGAACGCGGGCGCGACCGACCCCGGCTGCGTGCCGGGCAGCGGCACGACCGCGTACTTGCCCCGTACCGCGCCGGCTTCCACGGCCTTGCGGTTGAAGTCGCCGCCGATCGTCATCGCGGCCTTGCCCCCGGCGAACGCCTGCACGCTCTGGGTGCCGGTGGAGTTCGCGCACTGCTCCGGCGGGCAGATGCCTGGGCTGAGCAGGCTCGCGTAGGCGCTGACCCCGGCCGCGGTGGCGGGCGAGGTGAGGTCGCCGCGCCAGGCGCCGCCGCTGTTCCGGGCGACCTCGCCGCCGTGGGCCCACACGAACGGCAGCAGCGCGTAGGTGTACTTGCCGCCGACCGAGATGCCGTACAGGTCGGGTCGCGCGGCGCGGATCGCGCGGGCGGTCTCGGTGAGCTCGGCCAGCGTCGCCGGCGGCCGCAGGCCCAGCTCGGCGAACACGTCGGTGCGGTAGTAGAGCGCGCGGATGCCCGTGTACCAGGGGATGCCGTAGGTCTTGCCGTCCGCCTTCGCGGTGTCCAGGACGCTCGCCTGCAGCCCGGCGCCTTCCGGCCAGGCGCGGATGTCCTCGGTGAGGTCGGCGAGCGCGCCCGTCTGGGCGTAGCTCGCGACGTCGGTGTTGCCGAACTCGGCGACGTCCGGCGCGCTGGCGGGATCGTTGAAGGCGCCGGAGAACCGGTCCGCGCGGCCTTCCACCGGGATCCACTGGACGTCCACCTTGACTCCGGCGTGCGCGGCTTCGAATTCCGCGACCGCGTCCTTCACGACCGCTTCCTTGGGCGCGCGGTTCGCCTCGTCGAACAGCCAGACCCGCAGGGTTCCGGTCTTCTCGTCACCACCGGGCCCGGCAGGCCCGGTCTGGGCCGGCGCGCAGGCCGCGGCGGTGGCCACGACCGCGAGCGCGGCGAGGGTACGACGGATTCTCAACGCAGCCTCCGTTGCGTGTCACGCAATGTGCGTTTCGCTATTGGCAACAGAGCCTAAATCGGACGTTCACCTCGCCACAAGGTCTAGACCATTACCACTGCGTAACTCCCTCAGCGGAACAACACGGTGGCGACTTCGGGCGCCGACAGTTCGCCCTCGGCCGCGCCGAGCCGTCCGGTCGCCGGATCGCGGGGCAGCCAGGTGACCGTCCCGGAACGCTGGTTCGACACGTACAGCCGGCGCGCGGACGCGTCGAAGGTGAAGTGGCGCGGCCAGTTCCCGCCCGTCGGCGCCGCCCGCACCGGCGTCAGCGCGCGACCGGTGCGCAGCGCCGCGATCGTGTTCGCGCCACGCACCGAGACGTACGCGAACCGGCCGTCCGGGGACACCGCGATCTCGCCGGGGTAGTCCTGGTCCCGCACGCCCACCGGCACCGCGTCGCCGAGCCGGACCTCGCCGCGCACCGGGTCCCACGTGCCCGGCACGACCGCCGGGTCCAGCTCGCATGCCACGTACAACGCGCGCCCGCCCGGGTGGAACGCGAGGTGCCGCGGCCCGGTCCCCGCGGGCAGCGAGACCTGCTGGTGGGCGACCAGCCTCCCCGCGTCGAGCCGGTAGACGTACACCGAGTCCGTGCCCAGGTCCACGGCCAGCACCCACCGGCCGGACGGATCGGGCACGACCTGGTGCGCGTGCGACTGCGCGCCCGCGTGCCGCACCAGGTCCGTGGCCTCGCCGAGCGTCCCGTCGCGCCGGATCGGGTGCACCACCAGCGATCCCGACGTGTAGTTCGCCGTCAGCAGGTGCAGCCCGGCCACCGACAGGTGCGTCGGACCGGCCCCGAGCGTCGAACGGCTGCCGAGCACCGCCGGCTTCAGCGGATCACGCACGTCGACCGCGGTGACCGTGCCGTCTTCGGTCTCGTTGGTCGCGTACAGCACCTTCCTGTCGGCCGACAACGCGAACCACGACGCGGCGGGCACACCCGGCACGGTGAACCCGCGCCGCAGGCCCGCATCGCCGGCGAGGGCGACGTCCAGGCCTGCGGCGTAACTGCCCACGAAAGCCACCCGCGGCGGCGACGAGGGGACGGTCACCGGAACGGCCAGCAGGCCGGTGGCGCCGAGAAACGTGCGGCGGCGGATGTCCGGCACGGCACTCCTCCTACACGATCGCCATCAGGATCGCGGACATCGCGAACCCCGACACGGACAGGATGGTTTCCAGGACGGTCCAGGTCTTGAGCGTTTCGCCGACGGTCAGCCCGAAGTACCGCGACACGATCCAGAACCCGCCGTCGTTCACGTGCGAGGCGATGATCGACCCGGCGGCGATCGCGACCACGATCAGCGCCAGCTGCGCCTGCGAGTACCCGGCATCGGCCAGGCTCGGCGCGATGAGGCCGCCGGTGGTCACGATCGCGACCGTCGCCGAACCCTGCGCGAGCCGCAGCCCGCAGCTGATCACGTAGGCGGCCGCGATCACCGGCAGGCCACCGGCCTGCAGCGAGTCGGCCACCGCCTTGCCGATCCCGGTCGCCGACAGCACCGCGCCGAAGAACGCGCCCGCGCCCACCACCAGCAGCAGCATCGCCACCGGGCGCAGCGCGGCGGCCGACAGCGCGGACAGCTCCTTGCCGGTCATCCCGCGGCGCGTGCCCAGCAGCCAGGACGCGAGCAGCACGGCGATCGTGAGCGCCACCGCGGGCGTGCCGACGAACGCCGCCACCCCCGCGGCCGCGGAGTTCTTCGGCAGCCAGATGCTGCCGAACGTGCCGGCCAGGATCAGCACCAGCGGCACCGCGATGATCGCCGACACCAGCCCCAGCGACGGCCCGGGCCCCTCCTCGCCGTCCTCGTCGACGATCATCTCCGCCGGAACCTCGATGTTCATCCGCTTGCCGATCCACGACGGGAACACCACGCCGGCGAGGAACCACGCGGGCAGACCGCACACCGCGCCCATCAGGATGATCCAGCCGAGGTCGACGTGCAACAGCCCGGCCGCGGCCACCGGGCCAGGGTGCGGCGGGATGAACGCGTGCGTCATGGACAGCCCGGCCAGCAGCGGCAGGCAGTACAGCAGCAGCGACCGGCCGCCCTGCCGCGCGGCGACGTACACGAGTGGCGCCAGCACGAAGATGCCGATGTCGAAGAACACCGGAACGCCGAAGATCAGGCCGGCCAAGCCCATCGCCAGCGGCGCGCGCTTCTCGCCGAAGGCCCGCAGCAGCGCGCCGGTCAGCACCCGCGCCCCGCCGGACTTCTCCAGGATCGCGCCGAGCAGCGTGCCGAGACCGATGATCGCGGCGATGTGCCCCAGGATCCCGCCGAAACCCTTTTCCAGCAACGAGTCCGACGTCTTCTGCGCGGTGCCGACGATCGTGCCGACCGGCAGCCCGGCCGCCAGCGCGGTGAGCAGCCCGACGATGATCAGGGCGATGAACGGTTCGGTCTTGAACCGGATGATCATGACCAGCAGGACGGCGATCGACACCGCCGCGAGCGTGAGCAGCCCTCCGGTGGAGTGCTGCAGCCAGTCGATCAAGCGGACCTCCTGAGTGAACGGCCGGCGAGCGCGCCGGTGGGCCTGCCGTCGTCGATGGCCGCGACGCCGTTGACGAAGACGTAGGGGATGCCCGCGGCCTGCTGCCGCGGGTCGTCGAAGGTGGCCGTGTCGGCCACGGTGTCCGGGTCGAACAGCACCAGATCGGCCGCGTATCCCGGCTTCACCAGCCCGCGGTCGGTCAGCCGCAGCCGTCGTGCGGCCCGCCCGGTCAGGTGCGCGACGCAGTCGGCGAGGTCCAGCACGCCCAGCTCCCGCACGTACCGCGCGAGGTAGCGGGGGAAGGTGCCCCAGGCCCGCGGGTGCGGCCGGTCGCCGACGAGCAGGCCGTCGCTGCCGCCGGTGTGCGTGCGGTGGCGCATGATCGCCTGCACGTTCTCCTCGTGCCCGACGTGCATCAGGCACGACGTGCCGAGCCGTTCGGAGACCAGCACGTCGAAGTACAGCCGCGCGGCGGGCACCCCGGTGCGGCGGGCGGACTCGGCCACCGAAAGCCCGACCAGGTGGGCGTTTTCGGCCTTGCGCACGCCGTTGATCTCGATGCACTCCCAGTCGATCGGCACGCCGTGCGCGCCGTCGGAACCGGTTTCCTCGATTTCGGCGCGGATCCGCTCCCGCGTCTCCGGATCGGCCAGCCGCTCCAGTGTCGCGTCGATCCCGCCCTCGGCAGCCCAGCTCGGCAGCAACGCGGACAGGTACGTCGCGCCGGGCAGGTACGGGTAGGTGTCGAGGGTGATGTCCACGCCGTCGTCGAGCGCGGCGTCCAGCAGCCGCAGCAGATCCGGCGCCCGGCCCTTGTTGACCGAGAAGTTCATGGTGGCGTGCGCCAAGTGCAGCGGGCACTTCGCGCGGCGGCACACCTCGACCATCTCCGCGAACGCCTCCAGCGCGCCCGCGCCGTAGCTGCGGTGGTGCGGGCTGTAGTAGCCGCCGCGCGCGCCGACGACCTCGCACAGCGCGACCAGTTCGTCGTCGTCGGCGTACATGCCCGGGGTGTAGGTCAGGCCCGAGGACATGCCGATCGCGCCCTCGTCCAGGCCCGTCGCGACCAGCTCGCGCATCCGGTCCAGTTCGGACTCCGTGGCAGGCCGGTCGTCGAACCCGACGGCGAGCATCCGGACGGTGCCCTGCGGGACCAGGTAGGCGGCGTTGACGGCGACGCCGCGATCGAGCCGGTCCAGGTACTCGCCGACCGAGCGCCAGTTCCAGTCGAACCCGGGCGGGTCGTCGTTCCAGCCGGCGAGCTGCTCGCGCAGCGCGGCCAGCGTGGTGTCGTCGACCGGGGCGTAGGACAGCCCGTCCTGGCCGAGCACCTCGGTGGTCACGCCCTGGGACACCTTCGCCAGGTGGTCCGGCGCGGCGAGCAGCTGCAGGTCGGAGTGCGAGTGCATGTCGATAAAACCGGGCGCGAGCACCAGCCCGTCCGCGTCGATCACCCGCGTGCCCGTCAGGCCGGGACCGATGTCCGCGATCCGGCCGTGCTCGACACCGACGTCGGCCCGGAACAGGGGAGCGCCGGTGCCGTCGACGATCCGCGCGCCACGCAGAACGAGGTCCATTGTGGACTCCTAGAAGTAGGTGCGGACGAAGTCCACGACGGTGTCGCCGTCGACCACGGGCAGCAGCGGCCACTTGTCGAACACGGTGCACGGGTGGGACAGGCCGAGCCCGACCCAGTCGCCGACCCGCAGCGGCGAATCCGGTGGCAGCGCGACGAAGGCGTGCTGGTCGTTGAGCGCGGTGACGGTGTGGCCGGTCAGCTTCGCCGGTGGCTCACCCGGACGCCGGTGCCACTGCGGCTCGGGCAGGCCCTCGTCGAAGGAGGCGTCCCGCTTGCCCAGGGTCAGCAGGGCGAGGTCGCCGGTCGGACGCGAGGTCACCTGGGCCCAGGCGCGCAGCGCGGAGCGGAACTGCGGGGTCCCGGCGATGCGCGGCTGCTCGCCGAGCGGGGAGATGCCACGGTAGAAGCCGTCGTCGTGGGTCAGGTAGGCGCCGCTGCGCAGGACCGGCACCACCGGCAGGCCGTCCCAGTCCCCGGTGAGCGCGGCGGCGACCTGGTCGAAGTAGGCGCTGCCGCCTGCCGTGACGATCACCTGGTCCAGCCCGGCGAACAGGCCGCGACGCCCGATCGCGGCGGTGAGCTCGCGCAGGCGACCGAGGTAGGTGTCGACCGTCCGCCGCGATTCCGGGCCCGGATCGTGGGCCAGCGCGCCCTCGTAGCCGCCGGTGCCGGCCAGTCGCAGGGCCGGGCTCGCGTGCGCGGCTTCGGCGATCGACAGCGCGGTGTCCAGGTCGCGCGCGCCGGTGCGCCCGCCGTCGCCGCCCAGTTCGACCAGCACGTCGACCTGGCGGCCTGTCCCGCGCAGCGCCTCGGTCATCAGCTCGACCGACGCGACCGAGTCCACCCAGCAGCTGAACTCGAACTCCGGGTGCGCGTCCAGCTCCGCGCCCAGCCAGCGCAGTGCGGCGGGGTCGACGAGCTGGTTGGCCAGCAGGACCCGGGACACGCCGAAGGCGCGGTAGATCCGCAGCTGGCTCGCGTTGGCCGCGGTGATGCCCCACGCGCCGTGCTCCGCCTGCCGCGCGAACAGCTGCGGCGCCATCGTGGTCTTGCCGTGCGGCGCGAGCCGGACGCCGACCTGGGTGCACCACTCCGCCATGGTCCGCAGGTTGTGCTCCAGCGCGTCCGCCTCCAGGACCACCACGGGACCGACGAAACCGCCGGTGAACAGGCCGGGCCGGCGTGCGGCGGCCTCGGCGAGGGTGAGCCCCCACAGGTCGGCGGGGAGGGATTTGAACCGCCAGTCGAGCCGTTCGCCCGCGATCGCCGCCAGCGCGGCCGGGTCGAGGGTGCACTCGGAGGAAGCCATTCGAACTCCGTTGCGTGTTGTGCAACGCACGTTGCGCAAAATGAATGCGATAGGTGTAGCATCCGGTTCGTGGCAGGTCAATGGAGCGAACGTGAGCCAGAGTCTTGATCGCGGGCTGAGCCTGCTGACCGCGCTCGCCGGCGGCGCGACCACCCTGGACGAGCTCGCCGACGCGCTCGGCGTGCACAAGTCGACGGTGCTGCGGCTGCTGCGCACCCTGGAGGCGCAGCACTTCGTGCAGCGCGAGGGCGCGCGGCACTACCGGCTCGGCAGCGCCCTGTTCGACCTGGCCAACCGCGCGCTGGAGGGCCGGGACGTGCGGCGCGAGTCCGCGCCCGCCCTGGCCGCGCTCAACGACCGCACCGGGCACACCGTGCACCTGGCCACCTACGAAGACGGCGAGGTCGTCTACGTCGACAAGTACGAGGGCAGGCACAGCGTGCGGATGTACTCCCGCGTGGGCAAACGCGCGCCGCTGCACTGCACGGCGGTCGGCAAGGTCCTGGTGGCCGCGCTGCCCGAGGCCCAGCGGGAGAAGGTCGCGCGCGACCTGGACTACCCGCGGCTGACCGCGAACACGATCACCACGGCCGAGGAGTACCTGGCCGAGCTCGCGCGCGTCGCCGAGCGCGGGTACGCGGTGGACAACGCCGAGCACGAGGACTTCATCCACTGCGTGGCCGCGCCGGTGCGCGGACCGGGTGGGGCGGTGCTCGCGGCGGTGTCCCTGTCGGTGCCGAAGGTGCTGCTGGACTACGACGGCCTGCTGGCGCTGCTGCCGGACCTGCGGGCCGCCGCCGAGGACGCGTCCACCCACAACGGGTGGACCCGATGAGGAAGGAACTCCTACATGGCGAAGGTCGCGATCACCACGGAGAACGCCCCCAAGGCCGCGGCGAACTACTCGCCGGCCGTGCGCAAGGGCAACATCCTCCAGCTGGCCGGGCAGGTCGCGTTCGACCCGAAGACCGGGGAGGTCGTCGGCGCCTCCGTGGGTGAGCAGACGCGCCAGGTGTTCCGCAACCTGGAGGCGGTGCTCACCGAGGCCGGCGCCGGCTGGGAGGACGTCGTGATGGTGCGCGCGTACCTCACCGACACCGGCCACTTCGCCGAGTTCAACGAGGTCTACAACCAGCTCATCCCGGAGCCGTACCCGGCCCGCACCACCGTGTACGTCGGGCTGCCGAAGGGCCTGCTGGTGGAGATCGACCTGCTGGCCGTGGTGGACTGATTCCCGGCCGGAATGCTTCCGGGTCGACGCGACAACGCCCGGCAGGGAGTCCCCTGCCGGGCGTTGTCCGGACCTTGTCGTTCTGCGGGCCGACTCGTCAGTAGACGGGGCCGGTGTACTTCTCGCCCGGGCCCTCGCCCGGCGCGTCCGGCACGGCCGAGGCCTCCCGGAACGCCTTCTGCAGCGACTGCAGCCCGTCCCGCAGGGGAGCGGCGTGCACGCCGAGGTACTCGGCCGAGGCGGTGACCAGGCCGGCGAGCGCGGTGATCAGCCTGCGGGCCTCGTCGAGGTCGCGGTGCGGGCTGGTGTCCGGGTCCTCGTCGGCGAGCCCGAGCCGCTCGGCCGCCGCGGACAGCAGCATCACCGCGGCCCTGCTGATGACCTCGACGCTGGGGATGTCCTGCAGGTCGCGGACGGGCGGGGAAATATCGCCCGGGTCGGGCGCGTTGGAACCATCGTCAAGCACGTCTGGTACCCTTCCACGTGCGACCAGTCCCCGAGGAATCGGGGGCGGCAAGTGGAGCCCCGCTCCCACCCGAGCCGCCGCACGAGGCAGCCGGGTCCGGTCCCGCCAACGGGCGTTGCCCGTGGCGGCGGAACGTTCGTCGTAGCCGTCGGACGTGATCGGAAAGCAGGGCCCCGCATCCTGGCCATCAGGCCTGGGACGGGGCCCGTGGTATGTGGGCACCAGGTCGAGCAGGCTAGACAACACACCTCGGACCAAGGAGGCCACATCAGCGCCGAGACACGCATCAACGAACGCATCCGCGTTCCCGAGGTCCGGCTCGTCGGACCGAACGGCGAACAGGTCGGCATCGTCCGGATCGAGGATGCGCTCAGGCTCGCCCAGGAAGCGGATCTCGACCTCGTCGAGGTCGCCCCGCAGGCGCGCCCGCCGGTCTGCAAGCTCATGGACTTCGGCAAGTTCAAGTACGAGAGCGCGCAGAAGGCCCGCGAGTCACGCCGTAACCAGCAGCTCACCGTCATCAAAGAGCAGAAGCTGCGCCCCAAGATCGACCAGCACGACTACGAGACGAAGAAGGGGCACGTGTCCCGCTTCCTCGCCGCGGGGAACAAGGTCAAGGTGACCATCATGTTCCGCGGTCGTGAGCAGTCGAGGCCGGAGCTGGGTTTCCGGCTGCTGCAGAAGCTCTCCGAGGACGTGGCCGAGCTCGGTTATGTGGAGGCGTCCCCGAAGCAGGACGGCCGCAACATGATCATGGTGCTGGCGCCGCACAAGAACGCCAAGCCCAAGCAGAAGGCCGCCAAGGAACCCGTCGACTCCTGACGGGCGCCGCGACCGACGCAGTTCGCAGCACACCGGGATCTCCGGTGTGCTGCACCATGAAAGAGAGCACTCAATGCCGAAGATGAAGACGCACAGCGGGACCTCGAAGCGGATTCGGGTCACCGGCAGCGGCAAGCTTCGCCGCCAGAAGGCCGGCCGCCGCCACCTGATGGAGAAGAAGTCGAGCCGGGTCACCCGCCGCCTGGAGGGCACCGGCGAGGTCGCCAAGAACGACGTCGGCCGGGTCAAGCGGCTCCTCGGCCGCTGACGCCTCTCCTCTTCCGCCGTAAACCCCCCGGGGCGCCGACCGCGCCCCCTGAGATCGACAGGACGGACCCGTGGCACGCGTCAAGCGGGCGGTCAACGCCCAGAAGAAGCGTCGCGCAACTCTCGAACTGGCCAGCGGTTACCGCGGCCAGCGCTCGCGGCTGTACCGCAAGGCGAAGGAGCAGATGCTCCACTCGCTCAACTACGCCTATCGGGACCGCCGTGCCCGCAAGGGTGACTTCCGCCAGCTGTGGATCACCCGCATCAACGCGGCCGCCCGCCAGAACGGCGTGACCTACAACCGCTTCATCCAGGGCCTCAAGGCCGCTGGTGTCGAGGTCGACCGCAAGATCCTCGCCGACCTCGCCGTCAACGACCCCGCGGCGTTCACCGCGCTGGCCGAGCTGGCGAAGCAGAACGTGACGACCGGGCCGAGCGACGAGAAGAAGTCGGCCTGAGCGAGCACACCGATCTGACCCGGCCCGGGGCGGCTCCGTTCACCGAACGGACCCCCCGGGTCGTTGCTGCGCGGCGCCTGACGCGCCGCGCCGAGCGCGACAAGACCGGCCGGTTCCTCGCCGAAGGCGCCAACGCCGTCGGCGCGGCACTGGCCCGCGATCCCGGCGCGGTGCACGAGCTGTTCGTCACCGACCGCGCCGCCCAGGCTCATCCGGACCTGGTCGACGCCGCGGGCGAAGCGGGCGTGCGGGTCTCGCCGATCACCGACCGTGCCGCGGCCGGGCTGTCGGAAACCGTGACCCCGCAAGGGATCGTGGCCGTCTGCTCACTGCTCGACCGTCCCCTCGACGGGCTGCTCGGCAGCACCGCCACGCTGGTCGCCGTGCTCGACGGCGTGGCCGACCCCGGCAACGCGGGCACCGTCATCCGGGTCGCCGACGCGGCGGGCGCCGACGCGGTCATCCTCACCGGCGACAGCGTCGACCCGCACAACGGCAAGTGCGTCCGCGCCTCCGCGGGCAGTCTCTTCCACCTCCCTCTCGCGCGTGTGCGCGACACCGCCGCGGCGCTCGCCGCCTGCCGCGAGGCCGGGCTGCGCCTGCTCGCCGCCCACGGCTACGCCGAGACCGAGCTGGGTTCGGTCGACGCCGCCGCGCCCACCGCTTGGGTCTTCGGCAACGAGGCCCACGGGCTCTCGCCCGAGGTCCTCGCCGCCGTCGACCTGCCGGTGCGGATTCCGCTCTACGGCGCGGCGGAAAGCCTCAACCTGGCCACGGCGGCCGCCGTGTGCCTCTACACCAGCGCGATGGCGGCCCGTCGTCCGGCCGGGTGACGCGCCGGTCCCGGATCGCGATCGCCTAGAATCCACCGGTAATCGTCACGTGTGCACCTCGCACGGCGGATCCCGTCCAGCGGACACCGAGGAGTTATGTCCGGAGCCACCGAGAAGCAGGACCTGACCCCGGCCGAGGCAACCTCGCCCGAGACCCTGGGGGCGGCGGTGAAGCACGCCGAGGCCGAGTTCCAGGCCGCAGGCGACCTGGACGCCCTGGCCGCGGTGAAGCCGGCCCACCTGGGTGACCACTCGCCGCTGATGCTCGCCCGCCGCGCCATCGGCTCCCTGTCCAAGCAGGAGAAGGCCGAGGTCGGCAAGCGGGTCAACGAGGCGCGCCAGGCCATCCAGGCCGCGTTCGACGCCCGGCGGGCCACGCTGCTGGCCGAGCGGGACGAGCGCGTCCTGCGCGAGGAGGCCGTCGACGTCACGCTGCCATGGGACCGGATCCCGCGCGGCGCGCGGCACCCGCTCACCACGGTGAGCGAGCGGATCGCCGACGTCTTCGTCGCCATGGGCTGGGAGGTCGCCGAGGGCCCCGAGCTGGAAGCCGAGTGGTTCAACTTCGACGCCCTCAACTTCGCCAAGGACCACCCCGCCCGGCAGATGCAGGACACCTTCTACGCCGGTGAGCCGGGCTCCGGCCTGGTGCTGCGCACGCACACCTCGCCGGTGCAGGCCCGCACGCTGCTGCACCGCGACCTGCCGGTGTACGTCGTCTGCCCCGGCCGCACCTACCGCACCGACGAGCTGGACGCCACCCACACCCCGGTGTTCTCGCAGGTCGAGGGCCTCGCGGTGGACAAGGGCATCACGATGGCGCACCTCAAGGGCACCCTGGACGCGTTCGCCCGCGCGATGTTCGGCGAGAAGTCCAAGACCCGGCTGCGCCCGCACTTCTTCCCCTTCACCGAGCCCTCCGCCGAGGTCGACGTCTGGTTCGAGGAGAAGGCGGGCGGCCCCGGCTGGGTCGAGTGGGGCGGTTGCGGCATGGTGCACCCGAACGTGCTGCGTGCCTGTGGCGTCGACCCGGACGTCTACTCCGGCTTCGCGTTCGGCATGGGCATCGAGCGGACCCTGCAGTTCCGCAACGGCATCCCCGACATGCGCGACATCGTCGAGGGCGATGTCCGCTTCACCCTTCCCTTCGGAACGGAGGCCTAAGTGCGAGTCCCCGTCAGCTGGCTGCTCGAGCATCTGGATGCCGGCGAGGTCGGACCGCAGGAGCTGGCCGAGGCCTTCGTCCGCATCGGCATCGAGGTCGACGAGGTCCGGCCGCTGGACCAGGTCACCGGGCCGCTGGTGGTCGGCCGCGTCGCCGAGATCGAGGAGCTGACCGGCTTCAAGAAGCCGATCCGGTTCTGCCGGGTCGACGTCGGCGAGGAGGCCTCCGAGGACGAGCCCGCCGACGACGAGGGCCCCTCGGGCATCCGCACCCGCGGCATCATCTGCGGCGCCACCAACTTCGTCGAGGGCGATCTGGTCGTCGTGGCGCTGCCCGGCACGGTGCTGCCCGGGCCGTTCGAGATCACCTCGCGCAAGACCTACGGCCGCGTCAGCGACGGCATGATCTGCTCCGCCCGCGAGCTCGGCCTCGGCGACGACCACACCGGCATCCTGGTGCTCCCGCCGTCGACGGCCAGCCCCGGCGACTCCGGCCACGAGGTGCTCGGCCTCGGCGACACCGTCCTGGAGCTGACGCCGACCCCCGACCGCGGCTACGCCCTGTCGGTCCGCGGGCTGGCGCGCGAGCTGGCCGCCGCGCTCGACGTGCCCTTCGGCGACCCGGCCGCGCTCGACCTGCCGCCCGCCGAGGGCGAGGCCTGGCCGGTCGAGATCGAGGACCCCACCGGCTGTGACCGGTTCGTGGTGCGCCGGGTGACCAGCCTGGACGCCGGAGCCCCGACCCCGTGGTGGATGCGCCGCCGCCTGCTGCTCGCCGGGATCCGGTCGATCTCGCTGGCCGTGGACGTCACCAACTACGTCATGCTCGAGCTGGGTCAGCCGCTGCACGCGTGGGACACCGCGTCGCTGCAGGGGGGCCTGGTCGTCCGCCGCGCGAAGCCGGGGGAGAAGCTCACCACCCTCGACGACGTGGAGCGCACGCTCGACGCCGACGACGTCGTGATCGCCGACGAGCGCGGCCCGGTGTCGCTGGCGGGCACGATGGGCGGCGCGAGCACCGAGATCAGCACCGAGAGCACCGACGTGCTGATCGAGGGCGCCCACTGGGACCCGCCGTCGATCAGCCGCACCGCGCGGCGCCACAAGCTGTTCTCCGAGGCCGCGAAACGGTTCGAGCGGTTCACCGACCCGCAGGTCTGCGCGGCCGCGGTGGAGCGGGCCTCCCGCCTGCTGCGCACCTACGGCGACGGCAGCATCCAGCCCGGCCGCACCGACGTCGGCTCCGTCGAGCCGCCGTCGCCCATCACGATGCCGATCAGCCTGCCCGACCAGATCGCCGGCGTGCGCTACGAGCGTGGCGTCACCGTCCGGCGGCTGAACCAGGTCGGCTGCAAGGTCACGGTCGGCGCGGGTGACGACGGTGTCGCGACGGTGACCGCGACGCCGCCGAGCTGGCGTGGCGACCTGAAGCAGCCTGCCGACCTCGTCGAGGAGGTGCTGCGGCTCGAGGGTTACGACAGCATCCCGTCGGTGCTGCCCACCGCCCCGGCCGGCACCGGTCTGAGCGCTGCGCAGCGGCGCCGCCGCACCGTGTCGCGGGCGCTGGCCGAGGCCGGTTACGTCGAGGTCCAGCCGTTCCCGTTCGTCGGCGAGACGGTGTGGGACGCGTTCGGCCTGCCTGCCGACGACGTGCGCCGCAAGACGGTGCAGGTGCGGAACCCGCTGGAGGCGGACAAGGACCGCCTGGCGACGACCCTGCTGCCCGGTCTGCTGGAGACGTTGCAGCGCAACGCTTCCCGCGGCTTCAAGGACCTCGCGTTGTTCCACATCGGACAGGTCGTCCTGCCCGGCGCGAGCCCCGTGCCGATGCCGGAGCTCGGGGTCGGCGGACGCCCGACGGACGAGGACCTGGCGCAGCTGGAGGCGGCGGTGCCCGCCCAGCCGCAGCACGTGGCCGTGGTGCTCGCCGGCCAGCGCGAGCAGGCCGGCTGGTGGGGCAAGGGCGAGCAGGCCGGGTGGGCCGACGCCGTCCAGGCCGCGCGCCTGGTCGGCCAGGCCGCCGGTGTCGAGCTGCGGGTGCGCAACGCCGAGCTCGCGCCGTGGCACCCCGGCCGCTGCGCCGAGCTGCTCGTCGGCGACTGGCCCGTGGGGCACGCCGGTGAGCTGCACCCCAAGGTGATCGAGGCGCTCGGCCTGCCCAAGCGGACCGTGGCGATGGAACTGGACCTGGACGCGATCCCGCTGCAGGACCGCAGGCCGGCCCCGGTGATCTCGCCGTACCCGCCGGTGCTGCTCGACGTCGCGCTGGTCGTGGACGCGAAGGTGCCCGCCGCGGATCTCGCTGAGGCACTGGTGGCCGGCGGCGGCGATCTGCTCGAGGACGCCTCGCTGTTCGACGTCTACACCGGCGACCAGGTCGGCGAGGGCAAGCGGTCGCTGGCCTACAAGCTGCGTTTCCGCGCCCCGGACCGCACGCTCACCGTGGAGGAGGCGACGCAGGCGCGCGACGCCGCCGTGGCCGAAGCGGCCTCGCGCCACGGCGCGGAGCTGCGCGCCTAGGGCCGTCCACCGCCGAGGTGTTTGAGCGCTTCCCGCACTGACAACGGCGACAGTGCGGGATGCGCCTCGACGAAGGCGCGCACCCAGTCCGGCTCGGTGCGCGCGTAGTCGCGCAACGCCCAGCCGATTCCCTTGCGCAGGAAGAAGTCCCGGTCGTCCTGGTTGGCCTCGATCGCCGATGCCAGCAGGTCGCGGTCGGTGTCCGCCTTGGCGGTCACCTGGCAGATCACCGCCGTCCGGCGCCGCCACTTGTCCTCGTCGTGGGCCCAGCGCCGCAGCACCGGCGTCATCCGCTCCCGGTCGGCTCGCAGGATCGGCCCCACACGGTGGATGGCGACGTCGTCCACGTAGTCCCACCACGCGCCCGTGACGATCATCTCCTCGTAGAGCGGCATCAGCGTGTGGTCCTGAAACCGCGCGTAGGCCCGGTGCCCGGTGAGGTCGATCGCCAGGTAGCGCTCCTCCCGGAAGGCGGCCTCGCGCCACAGCGCCAGGACCGCCGCGACGAACGATTCCCGGTCCGGCAGCGGATGTTCGGCGAAGACGCGCCGCGCCAGCTTCGCCCGCTCTGGTTTGTACACGCCCCGGAAGTCCATCTCGGACTTCAGGTACCGGCGCATGTGCGCCGCCTTCACCGGATCGGCCAGCTCCGCCAGCCCCGAGCGCGCCGCTCGGACCAGTTCGTCTGCGTCGTCCATCCGCAGTTCCTTCCCCGTCGGGTGGCATCCAGGATCCCGCCGCGAGTCGGCTGGCGGAAAGCGCCGTGATCCACGATCTTGTCGTGAGGTTCTGACCGCACAGTCGACGAGAAGGAGCACTGTGAGCAAGCTCGTGCCCGCGATCCTCGCGGCCGGTGCGCTGGCGAGTTGCCTGGTGGCGGTGCCCGCGGCCGCCGCACCGCCACCGCCCGCCGAGTTCACGCCCGCCCCGATCAGCTGGGGCCCGTGCGGAGCGGCCGGCCTGGCTCGCGCCGGCGCCGAATGCGGTTTCCTCGAGGTGCCGATGGACTACCGGGATCCGGCCGGCGCGAAGATCTCGCTCGCCGTCTCGCGCGTCCGCCACACGAGCGCCGACTACCAGGGCGTGATGCTCGTCAACCCCGGCGGTCCCGGTGGCTCCGGGCTGGCGCTGTCGACGATCGGCCGGGCCGTGCCGAAGGACGCGGGTGCGTCCTACGACTGGATCGGCTTCGACCCGCGCGGCGTCGGGACCAGCAAGCCGGCGCTGTCCTGCGACCCGGAGCACTTCGCGTACAACCGCCCTGCCTATGTGCCGTCCACACCGGACTTGGAGCGGACCTGGCTGCAGCGCTCCCGCGACTACGCCGCGGCGTGCGAGAAGAACGGCCCGCTGCTGCGGCACATGCGCACCACCGACGTCGCCCAGGATCTCGACAGCCTGCGCAAGGCGCTGGGCGCCGAGCAGATCAACTACTACGGCTTCTCCTACGGCACCTACCTCGGCCAGGTGTACGCCACGCTGTACCCGCAGCGGGTCCGGCGGATGGTGCTGGACAGCAATGTCGACCCACGCAAGGTGTTCTACCAGGCCAACCTGGACCAGGACGTGGCCTTCGACCGCAACATCAAGATCTACTTCGACTGGATCGCCCGCCACGACGACGTCTACCACCTGGGCACGACGGGCAAGGCCGTCGAGGACCTGTGGTACGCCCAGCAACGCGAGCTGACCCAGGCGCCGGCGGGCGGCGTGATCGGCCCGGCGGAGTGGACGGACATCTTCCTGCAGGCCGGCTACTACCAGTCGACCTGGACGGGACTGGCCGAGGCCTTCGCGGGCTGGGTGCACCAGCGGGACTGGCAGACGCTCAAGACCCGCTACGACAAGACGAACTCGCCCGGCGACGACAACGGGTTCGCCGTCTACAACGCCGTGCAGTGCACCGACGCGCCCTGGCCGCGGAACTGGACCACCTGGAAGGTGGACAACTGGATCACCCACGCGAAGGCGCCGTTCGAGACCTGGGGCAACGCCTGGTACAACGCGCCGTGCCGCACCTGGCCGGTGCCCGCGGGCAAGCCGGCCGACGTGGACGGCCGTGATGTCGCGGGCGCACTGCTGATCGGGGAGGAGCTGGACGCGGCGACCCCGTTCGAGGGCAACCTCGAGGTGCGCCGCCGGTTCCCGCAGTCGAGCCTGATCGCGGAGCCGGGCGGCACCACCCACGCCGGTTCGCTGTCCGGGAACGCGTGCGTAGACGACCGGATCGCGGACTACCTCGCCAGCGGGGCGCTGCCGCCGCGGCAGAGGGGCAACGGCCCGGACGCGGTCTGTGAGCCACTGCCTGAGCCGGTGCCGGAGGGCGCGCCCGGCACCCGTGCGGACCGGGGCGGGCCCGGGCAGCCGGCGGAGCTGCGCGACGCGTTGCGTTAGCGAGCGCCGGTCCGCTTGGCCGGTGTGGTGCGGCTGCTGCTCGCCACCGGGGCGTTGCCGCCGCGTCAGAGGCGCAACGGCCCGGACGCCGTCCGCGAGCCACTGCCCGAGCCGGTGCCGGAAGGCGCGCCCGGCGCCCGTGGGGGTCGCGGCGGATTCGGGCAGCTGGTCGAGCTGCGCGACGCGTTGCGTTAGTGAGCGCCGGTCCGCTTGGCCGGTGTAGTGCGGCTGGTGCTCGTCACCGGGGCGCTGCCGCTGCGCCGGAAGGGCAACGGCCCGGACGCGGTCTGTGAGCCACTGCCCGAGCCGGTGCCGGAGGGCGTACCTGGCGTCCGTGCCGAGCGGGGCGGGTTCGGGCAGCCGGCGGAGCTGCGCGAGGCGCGGCGTTAGCGAGCGCCCGCCCGCGGGGCTGGCGCAGTGGGGCTGGTGTCCTCTACCGGTGCGTTGCCGCCGCGGCAGAGGGGCAGCGGCCCGGACACGATCTACGAGCCACTGCCCGAGCCGGTGCCGGAGGGCGTACCTGGCGTCCGTGCCGAGCGGGGCGGGTTCGGGCAGCCGGCGGAGCTGCGCCAGCGGGCGCCGGTCCACGTTGCC